>CAMLDH010000243.1 GCA_946478765.1 uncultured Oxalobacteraceae bacterium
AGCAGCCGCTTGCCGACGCGGTCGAACAAGCGCACCTTCAACATTCCCTCCAGCTCGTTCAATGCGGCGCTCGCGGCCGATTGCGACAGCGCGACCGACTCGGCGGCCGCGGTCGTGCTGCCGGATTGGGCGACGGCGAGGAAGATCTGCAATTGTCTGAGCGTGAGGCGCATCGAATAAATCTACCTGTTAAATAGCTAGATAATAGCAAAACAATTCGTTTTTCTTTTAAATTAAAAGGCCATAAAGTGCTGTGCATACGAACTCGCCGCAATGCCGGCGCAAAGAATAATCATGAATGCATCCGATTTGACGGCCCCGGTCCGTGCGGTACCCGCGATCAGAATTTCCGGGCTGCGCCGCCTTGCACAACTGTTGCCGGGTCTGTTTCTCTGCGCGCTTGCGGCAGGCGTTGCGGTCGAGGCCGGCAAGCTGGAATGGATGCAAGCGCACGGCTTGAGCGGGCTGACGATCGCGATCGTGCTTGGCATGCTGCTCGGAAATACTTTATGCGCAAACCTGCCATCTATCGATGACGGCATCGCGTTCGCCAAACAACACCTGCTGCGTGCGGGCATCATCCTGTACGGCGTGCGTCTCACGTTTCAGGATATCGGCCATGTCGGCATGGCAGGCGTGGCGATCGATGCAGTGGTGCTGGCGTCTACCTTTGCGCTCGCACTGGTGCTGGGGCTGCGGGTCTTCAAGCTCGATCGCGCTACCGTTTTCCTGATCGGCGCGGGCAGCTCGATTTGCGGCGCCGCGGCTATCATGGCAACCGAGCCGGTGGTGCGCGCGCGCGCCGAGCAGGTCGCGGTAGCGGTGGCGACTGTCGTCGTATTCGGTTCGCTCGCGATTTTCCTGTATCCGGCGCTGTATCAATTTTGCGTGCAGTCGCAGGGGCTGTCGATCACGCCGCAAAGCTTCGGCATCTATACCGGATCGACCGTGCATGAAGTGGCGCAGGTGGTCGCCGCCGGCCGTTCCATCAGTGACGAGGCGGCCAACACCGCCGTCATTGCGAAGATGGTGCGGGTGATGATGCTGGCGCCGTTTCTGGTGATTCTGTCGATGGGCATTGCACGCGGCAAGACTGCCGTATTCAGCGCAACGCGTGTGGCTGTTCCCTGGTTCGCGTTTGCGTTCATTGGCGTGGTCGCATTGCATTCATGGACCCGCTTGCCGCGTCCGGTACTGGCCGTCGCTATTGACGCGGACACACTGTTGCTGGCGATGGCGATGACGGCGCTCGGGTTGACCACGCGCGTCGCGGCGGTGCGGCGTGCCGGCGTCAAGCCGCTGGCGCTGGGTGCGCTGTTGGCGGCATGGCTGGTCGTCGGCGGCGCGGCGATCAATTACGTCGGACTCGCGTTGCTTGGGCAATAGAGCGGTTATATCGTGCCAGACCTTCGCCACAAGCTTGGACGTTCCATCGCTTTGCGCAAAAGGCAAAAATTTTTTAGGCGCGTAAAACGGCTCAATGGAGCCAGGCAGTCCCGACGAGCATTTGCTCGAATTCTCCAGCGGGCAAGGGCTGAGAAAAAAGAAAGCCTTGCGCCATGTCACAGCCTGCCGTGGTCAACAGTGCCATTTGGCCGGGCGTTTCGATGCCTTCCGCGATGACCTGCAGTCCCAGTTTATGCGCCATCACGATCATCGATTCCGTAATCGTCCGGTTCGTCTGGTCCGTCTCGATGTCGCTGACAAACGATCGGTCTATTTTGAGGTAGTCGATCGCAAATTTCTTCAGGCAGGCCATGGACGAGCAGCCCGTGCCAAAGTCGTCGATCGCGAGCTGAATGCCGGCATTGTGGTATTGAATCAGCTTGTTGGTGACGACCGGTGACGCATGCAAGAGAATGCCTTCTGTCAGTTCGATCGAAATGCTTCCCGGCGGTAGATCCAGTCGATCCAGATAATGCAACCAGTCCGCATCCTCCTGGTCGGAGAGAAATTGAATGGAAGACTTGTTCACGCCAATTTGAAACGGTTTGCCAAGTAGCCGGCTCCAGCGCTTCGCGCATAACGCCGCCTCGCAAAACACCCAATTTCCAATGTCGTTGATGATGCCGGATTCCTCCGCAAGCGGAATGAACCGGGAGGGTTCTATCAGACCGAGCCGCGGATGATGCCACCGCAGCAGCGCCTCTGCCTTGACGACTTTTCCGCCTTTCAGCTCCACGAGGGGCTGATAATAAACTTGCAGTTGACCAGCGCCAAGCGCGCCGTGCAATTCGTTGGACAACGTCAAGCGCAGATGCGCTGCCTCATCCATTGAACGCGTAAAGTAGCTGAACTGCGCCTTGCCCGCATGTTTGGCCGCATACATGGCTTGATCCGCCTTCCGGATCAATTCTTCGCAAGTGCTGCCATCAGCCGGATAGATGGCGATGCCTACGCTGCCGGATATGTAGGCGCATTCCTTATTCAACGAGAACGGATCCGCCAATGTGCCCAGTATTTTTCGCACAACCTGCTCAGCGTGATCGGGGGAATCGAGTTCGCCCAAAATCACCGTAAATTCATCGCCACCCAAGCGCGCGACGGTGTCGGTCTTCCGGACGCAGCGTTTGATTCGGTCCGCCGCCTGACAGAGCAACAGGTCGCCCGCGTCATGGCCGAGCAGATCGTTGACTTGCTTGAAGCGGTCCAGGTCGATAAACAACAATCCCAACGGATGGCCGTGGCGGCCGGCCTTCTGGACCTCCCAATCCAGTCGGTCGCGAAACATGCGGCGGTTCGGCAATCCGGTCAAGGCATCGAAGTTGGCATGGCGCCAGACCAGTTCGTCCGCCTGCTTTCGCTGCGAGATGTCGGTCAGCAGTCCCGTCATGCGCAGCGGCACGCCATTGCTCGCGCGCGCCACTACCACGCCGCGCGAGAATACCCATTTCCATTCACCGTTTTGGCAACGCATGCGGTATTCGCAGTGATAGGACGGCGCTCGGCCTTCAAGGCAATCATCCAGTGCCGCGTCCATATGCGGCAGATCCTCGACATGAATGTGCCGGCGCCATTGCGTTGCATCTTCCAGATGAACATGCGCGCCGTATCCAAGCATTTCCATGAGTGGCGCGGACACGATCATGCGGTCCGTTGTCACATCCCAGTCCCAGACGCCATCGCCGCTGCCGTGAATCGCGAGCTGCAAGCGTTCATTGGAAACCCGCAGCGCTTCCTGTATCCGCAGACGTTCCGAAATGTCGTTGAACAGAATCGCCACCAGGTAGGCGTCAGGCTCTCCGACACGGAACGCGAATACTTCATACACACGATCGCCCAGCGTTGTTGCCACGTTTTCGAAGCGAACGGATTCGCCGGTGAGCGCCACCTTGCCGTACCTATCGAACCAGTGTTGTTCATGTGCGGGACTGATGTCACGCATCCATTTGCCTGCCGCATCGCCCAATCCCGTATGCCGCTCGAAAGCGGGGTTGACCTCGACGAATCGATAGTCGATGGGGTGTTGTTGCTCGTCAAACTTGAGTTCCACGGTGCAAAAGCCGACGTCAATGGATTCAAACAGGTTGCGGTAGCGCGCTTCGCTTTCGCGTAATGCTTTCTCCGCCCGCTTGCGCTGGCCGATGTCGCGTGCCAATACCTGAATGGCCGGTTTGCCTTCCCATTTGGTCAGGCCGGAGGCGACTTCGATATCGATGAGAGAGCCGTCGCGGCGCCGCCACTTCTGCTCGACCAGCGGGAGCACTGATTCGTGTTGCCTCAGATACGAGATTCGCTCGCGTAGCTGCGCATGATAATCGGGATGAACAATATCAAATAACGACAAATCGAGCAGATCATTGAGGTCAGCCACGCCAAGAAGGCGGGCCGCGACAGCGTTTGCATAGCGGATGCATCCATCGATACTGACAAAGATGGCATCCGGGCTTAAATCGGCCAGCCGGCGAAAGCCGATGTCGCTCGCCGGCTCGATCGTGTTGATGATGATGCCTGTGATACGTCTGTTCGTGGCATCTGGCTCCTGCATATATTTCTTCCGGTGATACAGCTGCTCGGACGCAACTGATTTTTACCCGTCCACGGCATTTGCGGGCGCCAGCAGCGTTATAAACCTACTCCATTTGGACTCAAGTGACAGTAGTTTTAATCTTCATGCTGTTGTTGACAGCGCAAGGGAGTGAAGGTTGCATCACAAAATCATCTCCGTTGGACATTGAAATAGTTAAAGGTTTTGCGCCGTGCATTCGTTGAGTCTGGCCGAAATGCAAGTTGAATGTCCAGGAACAACACAAGCTTCGATCTGCCTGCATCTGCTTCGGTCAAACCTTGTGCGGCGCGTTAGGAAATGCAGACTCCCTCCCTGGCTCACGCAGGAGCGGGTATGACAAAAGCTTTTCGACCACCAGCGTATCTTGTCAGCCAGGTTTATGCTGCGATGTAAGCTCTGGACGGGGAAGCTATTACGACGAGGGTATTACCTCCACCGAAGATAACGTGCCGGGCTGCTGCGGCAAGCCTGCCGTCTTCGTCGTCTTCGGTGGATTGGACTTCATGCTCTGATCGGATATTGATCAGACTCATCCGAAGAGCGCCTTGGTGTTACTTTCCCATCGGGTTTGCTCCTGCTCCACCACCACCTCCACCTGCTCCGCCTCCACCACTCGGCGTTCCAGGCGCTGGTGTTCCAGGCGCTGGTGTTCCAGGAGCCGGGGCCGCGCTGGGTACGGGTTGCGCAGTACAAGTAAATGTTTGGGCTCCACCTCCGCCTCCACCGGTTCCAGACTGGGAACACAAGACGACCTGATTTTTGGCCGTATCGATAAACCATGCCGAGTTGGTGCTTTGGCCGCCCGTGCCGCTGGTACTGCCAAACAGCGCTATGTACGGAGCCTGCCCGGTTGATGGCGTCGGCGTTGGTGTCGGGGTCGGCGTCGGGGTCGGCGTTTGGGCGAGAGTGACGGAAGCTGGAATTGCCAGTGTTGCGAGTAAGAGAGATAAGGATTTCACGTTTAAGGATTTCATGTTCGCCTCCAAATTAGTTAGAACATAAATCCCATTTTGGCGAGCGCATCGAGAAGATCAATGCGAGTTTGGAAAGGCTGCTGCACTTTGGTGAGAAATGCATATATCGTTTGATGCATCTCTGATCTCATGCATATTTTTGAACGATTTGAATCAACCTTGCACGATTCCTAATCGCTTATCAGTGCAAACGTACTGCTTGAAGGAGCGCCGATTGCGCCTTGGCCCGTGGAAACCGATTCGAGCGGCGTCAATACGTCAGCGTCAATACGTCACGTTGAGAATTTTGCTCGTTTATCAATGTCAAAAGACTTTTACCTTGCCGCTATTTTTAAGCCTTCAAAAAAATCATGTGCGGACGAATTACACAATACCGATCCAGATTCGACTATGCCGCGGAAGTGGGATGGAATAGCGGTGCGTTTTCAGAGGAGTCGGACGAATCCGGCCCGAACTGGAATGTGCCGCCCGGTTCCTATCCGTGGCTCATGCATCGGTTCGATGACCATGGAGAACACATCGATAAAGTGCATTGGGGATACCGTCCAACCTGGGCTGCGGAAAAAAGCATCCCCATGGCCATCAATGCGCGCATCGAGAAAGCCGCAAGCGGCGCGTTCTTTCGCCATCTGTGGAAATCGGGCCGCGCCGTTGTGCCGGCCGACGGCTGGTATGAATGGACCGGAGAGCCGCGCCACAAGCAACCGTGGTACATCCGCCTGAAGACCGATCGCCCGATGTTCCTGGCGGCGATCACCAATTTCCGGCGCGGCAAGGAACTGCACGAAGGATCGGGTTTCGTCCTCATCACTGCGGCAGCCGATGGCGGCATGGTCGACGTGCATGATCGGCGACCGGTCGTATTTGGCGCGGAAGATGCCCTGTTATGGCTCGATACTGCGTTGCCGGTAGTGCAGGCGGAACATCTCGCGCGTTCGATGGCATTGCCGGCGGAAGCATTCGAGTGGTACGCAGTCAGCAAGGAGGTGAATCGGGTCGGCAACAACGGACCGCATCTGATTGCACCTCTTCAGCGAAATTGATCCCGCAACATGCGCACGCGTTCAT
>CAMLDH010000244.1 GCA_946478765.1 uncultured Oxalobacteraceae bacterium
ATGGATTCCCGCCTGCGCGGGAATGACGGGGAAAGGTTTGTTGATAGAGCGCGGGTTCCATCCCACCTTCGAACATGTCAAAAGAATTCTGAACACCTGTGTAGTCAACGTCCTGCTGGATTAAAACGCCATTACTTCCAATCACCGCGCAACGCCAGCACCCGCTCCTGCAACACTTCCGGCGTCGCCTGCGCTGGCGCCAGCGGCTGACCAACCACCAGCGACAACTTCGACAAGGGCCCGCGCTTGAAGGACCGGCCGAACGGGTTGCCCTCGCCACGCGTCAGCATGCTGCCCCACAGTCCACGCAGCGCCATCGGAATCACCGGGACTGGGGAGCGGTCGATGATCTTTTTGATGCCGCCTTTGAATGCATTCATCTCGCCGGTACTGGTCAACTTTCCTTCTGGGAAGATGCACACCAGTTCACCCTCGTGCAACGCCTGCGCAATATCGACATACGCCTTCTCCATCAACCATGGATCTTCCTTGGCCGGCGCAATCGGAATCGCCTTCGCGGTTTTGAATATCCACGACAACACCGGCATCTTGAAAATACGGTGATCCATCACGAAGCGGATCGGGCGCGGACTGGCCGCCATGATGACGACCGCATCGACGTAACTGACGTGATTGCATACCAAAACTGCGGCGCCTTCATCCGGAATCCGGTCGGTATCGACGCCATGCACGCGATGGATCGTATGGATCAAAAGCCATGCAACAAAGCGCATCAGAAATTCCGGCACCAGCGAGAAAATGTATATTGCAACGAGCGCATTCATCACCGCCGTGGCCATGAAAATTTGCGGGATGGTAAAACCCATTTTCAGCAACACCATCGCCACCAGCGCGGCGGTCACCATGAAGAGCGCATTCATGATATTCATGCCGGCGATCGTGCGCGACACGTGCCTGGGGTCGCAACGCGTTTGAATGATGGCGAACAAAGGCACGATATAAAGACCGCCGAAAACGCCGATCATGATGCAGTCGAACAGGATGCGAGCGCTGCCATGCTGCGCGATAAATCCCGCCATGTCGACCGCCGCAGTATTGGTATAAGCGAGGCTGGCCAGGTACAAATCGAAACCGAATACCGACAATCCGATCGAACCGAACGGCACCAGTCCGATTTCCACCTTATGCCCGGACAAGCGTTCGCATAACAAGGACCCGGCGCCTATGCCGAGCGAAAACACCGTCAACAGCAACACGAATACGCTATGGTCGCCATGCAGATAATCCTTCGCATACACGGGAAACTGCGCCAGGATGATCGCACCATAAAACCAGAACCATGAATTGCCGAGCAACGATAAAAACACCGGACGGTTCTGCCGCGAGAAACCGATATTGCGCACCGTTTCGGTGACCGGATTCCAGTTTATTTTCAAGGCCGGCTCGGGCGCCGGTGTGAGTGGAATGGCGCGGCTGGCGAGCCAGCCGATGACGGCAATCGCGATCGTTCCGCCGGCGACCAGTTCGATGCCCCACGGCTTGTGCGACACCAGCACCGCACCCAGCACCTCGCCCAGCAAAATACCGACGAAGGTTCCCATTTCGATCAGCCCGTTGCCGCCGATGAGCTCCTCCTGTTTCAACTGTTGCGGCAGATACGCATACTTGACCGGGCCGAACAGGGTTGAATGCACGCCCATCCCGACCACCGCGACGATCAGCAACCACAAGGTATGCGTCATCCAGCCGGCCGCCGCAATCGCCATGATCGCGATCTCGAGCAGCTTGACGCAGCGCGCCAGGCGCGATTTCTCGAACTTGTCCGCCAATTGCCCAGCCGTTGCGGAAAACAGCACAAACGGCAGAATGAACAGACCCGGGATCAGGTTGTTCAACAGGCCGGTATCGAGTGTCGTCCAACTCAATGCCTCATAGGTCAGGACCGTCAGTAACGCGGTCTTGAACACATTGTCGTTGAACGCGCCGAAAAACTGCGTCCAGAAAAATGGACCGAAGCGGCGCTGGGCTAACAGGGAAAACTGGCTGGATTTGCTCATGGATCAATGATCGAAATATGAAAAGGCCGTTCATGGTTGCACAACTTCACCATGAACGGCCTCAAATTCGACTTGATAATTTGCAATACTTACTCTTCACCCTCGCTGGGCCAGTCGCGGATATACGCCTTCAACATTTTGTTCTCGAAACTTTGCGCTTCAAACACTGCTTTCGCAACATCGTAAAACGACATCACGCCCAGCAAGGTCTTGGCTTCCACCACCGGCACATAGCGCGCGTGACGCTCCAGCATCAGGCGGCGCACTTCATTGACTTCGGTATCCGGCGTGATGGTGATCGGATGGTCATCCATGCACTTGCGCACGTTGCCCTTACCGACTTCCCCGCCATTTTCATGGACGGTTTTCATCACTTCGCGGAAGGTCAGCATGCCGACCAGTTCGCCGAATTCCATCACCACCAAAGAACCGATGTCTTTTTCGGCCATCGTATTGACCGCGTCCAGCATGGGAGTGTCAGGCGTCACCGTGTACAGGATATTGCCTTTGACCTTAAGAATTTCAGATACTTTCATTGCCCGGTCCCGTCTGATTTTTGTTATTCCAATTTAAATGTAGCTTAACTGGTGCGAAAAATCTAGCATTACGGCATGCGATAACGGTTGCGCTCAACTCTCCTGTTCAATTTCAATGCTACGATTTGCAACATCAAGTTAAGGAGAGCAACAACATCATGAGCGGTCCCAAATACCCGGGTTTCGATACCCTGTCGCTGCATGCCGGCGCTGCGCCCGATCCGGCCACCGGCGCGCGTGCAACGCCGATTTATCTGACGACGTCGTTCGTTTTCAAGGATTCCGATCACGCCGCATCGCTGTTCAACATGGAACGCGCCGGGCATGTGTATTCGCGCATTTCCAACCCCACCAATGCGGTGCTGGAAGAACGGATTGCGGCACTGGAAGGCGGCGTGGCCGGCATTGCGGTGGCCAGCGGCCAAGCGGCGATGCATCTCGGCCTGGTCACGATCGCGGGTGCCGGCTCGCATGTGGTTGCATCGCGCGCATTGTATGGCGGTTCGCAAAACCTGCTGGCTTACACGATGAAGCGCTTCGGCATCGACACCACGTTTGTCGACCCGCGCGATCTTGATGCGTGGCGCAATGCAATACGCCCGAATACCAAGGTATTGTTTGGCGAAACACTCGGCAATCCTGGGCTGGACGTGCTGAACATTCCGCAAGTTGCCGCGATCGCGCATGAACGCCACTTGCCGTTGATGGTCGATGCCACGTTCACCACGCCGTATCTGCTGCGCCCGTTCGATCATGGCGCCGATTTGATTTTCCACTCTGCAACCAAATTCCTGTGCGGTCACGGCACCGCAATCGGCGGATTGCTGGTCGATGGCGGCACCTTCGACTGGCAGCAGGCCTATGAAAAAACCGGCCATTTTGCAGAATTATGCGAACCGTACGACGGTTTTCACGGCATGGTGTTTTCCGAAGAATCGACGGTGGCGCCATTTTCGCTGCGCGCGCGGCGCGAAGGCTTGCGCGACTTCGGTGCGGTAATGAGTCCGCACAATGCATTTGCCATTCTGCAAGGCATCGAAACGCTGGGGTTGCGCATGGACCGGCATGTCGCCAATACGCGCAAGATCGTTGAATTTCTGGCCGCACATCCAGCAGTGGAAGCAGTGTCCTATCCGGAACTGCCGTCGCATCCCGATCATGCGTTGGCAAAAACATTGCTGCCAAAAGGTTGCGGTGCAGTATTTTCCTTTAGCATCAAGGGCGACCGTGCGGCAGGACGGCGCTTTGTCGAATCGCTGAATATTTTCTCGCATCTGGCCAATGTCGGCGATGCCAAATCACTCGTGATTCATCCCGCCTCCACCACGCATTTCCGCGTACCTACCGAGCAGCTCGCCGCATCCGGCATTACCGAAGGCACGATGCGTTTGTCGATCGGCCTGGAAGATGCAGACGATTTGATCGACGATCTGGCGCGCGGCTTGAAAGCCGCACAGAAGGGAGCCTGAGATGCTGTTGAAAATCCAGGGTCGCGATGCCTATTGTTACACCGGCGGCAAGCCGTTCGATGCTGCGCTGCCGACCGTCGTGTTTATCCATGGCGCACAAAACGATCATTCCGTCTGGATCTTGCAGACGCGCTATTTTGCCCATCACGGTTTCGGCGTGCTGGCGGTCGATCTGCCGGGCCATGGCCGCAGCAAGGGTGCGGCGCTGACGACGGTCGAAGCAATGTCGGATTGGCTGATCGCCTTGCTGGATGCGGCGGGCGTGCAGCAGGCCACGCTGATCGGTCACAGCATGGGTTCGTTGATCGCACTCGAAACCTGTGCCAAGGCGCCGGACCGTGTCGCCAGGCTGGCGCTGGTCGGCACCGCTTACCCGATGAGAGTATCGGATGCCTTGCTCGACGCAGCCAACAATGAAGAGCAAAAAGCGATCGACATGGTGAATATCTGGTCGCATACATCGATTGCGCACAAACCGTCCTGCCCCGGCCCCGGTTTCTATGTGATGGATGGCAACCGGCGTTTGATGCAGCGCATTTCCCAACAAAATCCGGAGAAGGTTTTTTATACCGATTTCTCCGCCTGTAATGCATATGCGAATGGCGAGGCCGCTGCGAAGGCAGCTACTTGCCCCACCTTGTTTGTGATCGGGAAACGCGACATGATGACGCCGCCAAAAGCAACCGCAACGCTGACCAAGGCGATCCCGCACGGCAAAGTGGTGCAAATCGACCACTGCGGCCATGCGCTGATGGCGGAGCAACCGGATGCGGTGCTCAATGCATTATTTGCTTTTGCAAGGTAGTGAGGCGGCGCATCGGTTGCGAGGCGCCCCTGAAGAGAAAACCAATCGCCGATGACGGACATTCACTGCAAGCCAGCCCATGTTACAAAGCCGCGACACCACGCCTCGATAAGCCACGTTTTCGCTTGATAATATTATTCCAGCGAAATACTCTTCACTAATCCCTCTCATTCCGCTTCTCTCCTGTAGTAAAAACGGCGCGCCAAACCTGGGCGCCCAATGGTTTATTGAATATGCCTTTCAAGTTCATGCTGTCCGCCCGTGCCAAGCGAGCGTGCGAACGCAACCCTATTGGTGACCGCAGCACCATCACGCCTGAACCAGGTGGTCTCTATTTCAACATGTGGCGCCATGCCGCCGGTGTACGGCTCAAGCTGGGTCTGACATGGTTGATGCTGGTTGGCGCCGCCTTGATGGAGTTGGCATCGCCATGGCTGGGAGCGCACGCCCTTGACGCGTTGCAGAAGAACGGAACACAGGCACTGTCGACCGCCGCATATTACGGAGCCGCCATTCTGGCCGCTGCAATGATGGCGTGGTCGTTACATGGCCCCGCCAGGGTTGGTGAGCGGAGGATCGCCTTGATCGTTCGCAAGAACTTCACTCACGCCCTGTACGCAAAGTTGATGCGCCTTCCCCTGGCATGGCACGAACGTCACCATTCAGGAGAAGTGCAACAGCGCATCAGCCAGGCATCGCTTGCCTTGCACAGCTTCACGCAGAACCAGTTCCAATACATTAAGACCATTGTCCACTTCCTCGGGGCAGTCGTTGCGATCATGCTTTTTTCCCCGATCCTGGGATTGATCGCCTTGGCTGGATACAGTTTTGTTGGCATGGTCATGGTTCGGTTTGATGTTGCCTTGATGCGTCTCGCCAAGGAGGAAAACGCGGCGGAGCGCAAATACCAGTCCAAACTGCTGGATTTTCTTGGCAATATCTCAGCCATCATGTCCTTCCGCATGCAGCACAGTTCGAGCCGCCTGGTAGATGAAAAACTAGGCAACGTCTTCGTGCCGGCACGCAAGAGCATCACGCTGGTTGAACTCAAGTGGTGCATCGCCGACCTGTTCAGCGTGGCGCTCACCTGGGGACTGGTTGCCGCGGCGGTATGGATGAGTAAGCGCGACGGCGCAATCCTGATTGGCGGGATATTTCTTGTCCACCAATATGCGCAGCAGGCAAGGACGG
>CAMLDH010000245.1 GCA_946478765.1 uncultured Oxalobacteraceae bacterium
CGTTCGAACGCGAATTCAATGTGCAGAACCTGATCAAGCTGGAGCAGAACTACCGTTCGCACGGCCACATTCTCGATACCGCGAACATGCTGATTGCGAACAACAGCAAGCGGCTCGGCAAGAATCTGCGCACCGATGCCGGTCACGGCGAACCGGTGCGGATTTATGAAGCCAGCAGCGACCTGCAGGAAGCGCAATGGATTATCGAGCAGACGAAGAGCCTGATTGCGGAAGGTTCGCTGCGCAGTGAAATCGCGGTGCTGTATCGCTCCAATGCGCAATCGCGCGTGATCGAGCATGCGTTGTTTTCCGCCGGCATTCCGTATCGCGTGTATGGCGGACAGCGCTTTTTCGAGCGCGCCGAGATCAAGCATGCGATTGCGTATCTGCAATTGATGGATAACCCGCACAATGATTCCGCCTTCTTGCGCGTGGTGAATTTTCCGACACGCGGCATCGGCGCCCGCTCACTGGAACAATTGCAGGATGCCGCGCGCCAGTACGGCATTTCGCTGTATGCGGCGGTGCCGTATATCACCGGCAAGGCCGGCTCGTCGCTCGGCGCGTTCGTGAAATTGATCGAAGGCGCGCGCTTCGAATCGCAGAATCTGCCGTTGCCGGAAATGGTGCAGGTCGTGCTCGATGCCAGCGGCCTGATTGCGCATTACCAGAATGAAAAAGAAGGCGCGGACCGGATCGAAAACCTGGAGCAATTGGTCAGCGCCGCGATGCTGTTCGTGTCGGAAGAAGGTTTCGGCATCGATGCGCCGGCCTTGCTCGGACCGAAGAGCCAGCCGGTAGCCGGCGCTGCGATCACGACCGCCGATGGCATCGAGGTGCTGGACGCGGATGCGCCGCTGGCGACCGTGATGTCGCCGCTGTCGGCGTTCCTGTCGCATGCGTCGCTGGAAGCGGGCGACAACCAGGCGCAGGCTGGACAGGATGCATTGCAGATGATGACTGTCCATTCGGCCAAGGGCCTGGAATTCGATGCGGTGTTCATTACCGGTCTGGAAGAAGGCTTGTTCCCGCACGAGAACAGCGCGAAGGAAGCTGCCGGCGTCGAAGAAGAGCGGCGCCTGATGTATGTGGCGATCACGCGCGCGAAAAAGCGCTTGTACATGACGTTTTCGCAAACGCGCATGCTGCATGGACAGACTCGCTACAACATGAAGTCGCGCTTTTTCGACGAGCTGCCGGAAGATGCGTTGAAGTGGCTGTCGCCGAAAGTGCAACCCCACTGGTTCGGCCACCAGAAATCGGCGTGGGATGAGACGCCCGCATCCGGTGCTAACACGATTGCCCAAAATTTCAGCAAGAAGGATCTCGGCTGGCGCATCGGCGAGACGGTGTCGCATCAAAAATTCGGCGAAGGCGTGATCGTCAATATCGAAGGCGGCGGCAGCAATGCGCGTGCGCATATCAACTTCGGGCGGCATGGAATGAAGCTGCTTGATCTGAGCATCGCGAAGCTGGAGAAAGTGGCGCATAGTTAGTGGGTCAACTGGCAATGGCCTCCTCATTTTGTCGCATTGCGGTAGCCTGGGAGGTGCATTACCTTGCCAAGGGACTTACTGGTAGTCCGTCATTTTTCAATTTTCAAGTTAAAAGAATCGTAGGATGGGTAGAGCGCAGCGAAACCCATCAGCGTCATGGCACTGTCGACTGATGGGTTTCGCTGCGCTCTACCCATCCTACTTCAAGCCTGCGCTCTCCATGCCTGGCACCGCGCCGCATGGAGGTCTTCAGGGCGAGATTCTTCCCCGGATTCCGCTGCGTTGCATCTAGACTACACTCTCCTCTCTCTGCTTGTTACAAATTGCAATGAGAATTATTCTCATTTATAATTGCCAGCTTCCCCGCCAGCCAGTCGCTCTTTCGTTCGATCAGCCAGCCAGAAATCTTTCCCGATAAAACCGGCTCTTACAGACTTACGAAGGAAATCATGAACCGACGCCTCACCCCGCTGGCGGCTGCGCTGCTGGCCGTTTTCGCTGTTCCTGTTGCGTTGCCCCTGGCTGCTTTTGCGCAAACGGCTGCCGCCGATACCACCTTGCCCGAGGTGAAGGTGCGTGGACAAGCCGTCGGCGCCGATTTCGCGCCGGCAGCCGCGACTGTCGGCGGCAAGGGCGCGACGCTCGTGCGCGATATTCCGCAGGCGGTGACGGTCATCAACCGCGCGGTGCTCGATTCGCAGGGCGCCGCATCGCTGACGCAGGCGCTGCGCAATGTGCCGGGCATTACGATCTCGGCCGGCGAGGGCGGCGCGATCGGCGACAACATCAACCTGCGCGGTTTTTCCGCGCGTACCGATATTTATCTCGACGGCTTCCGCGACCGCGGCCAGTACACGCGCGACACCTTTGCGCTCGATGCTGTCGAAGTGCTGAAGGGGCCGTCGTCGATGCTGTTCGGACGCGGTTCGACCGGCGGCGTGATCAACCAGGTCAGCAAGAAGCCGAGCCTGAAGCCGCGCAGCGAAGTCACCGTCAGTGCCGGCACCAATGATTACTATCGCAGCACGCTCGACTTGAATCGTCCGCTGTCCGAGACATCGGCATTCCGCGTTGCCGCGTTCGGACAGGATGTCCAGTCCACGCGCGACGTCGTGCATGACAAGGATTGGGGCGTGGCACCGTCGCTGCGTTTCGGCATCGGCACGCCGACCGAAGTAACGCTGTCGGCGTTGATACAGCGCAATCGCGACCTGCCGGATTATGGTTTCCCGGTGATCACGACGAACGGCGTCGGCACCGTGCGCAAGCCGGTCGATGCGCCGGCCAACAAGTTTTACGGTTACACCGACGACTATTTCAACCAGTCGGTCGATGTGCTCAACGGCACTGTGCAGCACAAGATCAGTCCGAATCTGACCCTGCGCAATCAGACGTCATACAGCCGTTACCTGACCGACGCGCAGCCGTCGCCGCTGACCAGCAACTCGATCCGCCGCATCAGCGAAAGCAAGGCGTCGGCCACCAATCCGCCTTCATTCAACGATCCGATCGACCGCTTGCTGGCGCCGCGCGAAGACCGCGACCGCAATCTGCACGACAAATCGCTGTTCAACCAGACCGAACTGATTGCCAAGATCAAGACCGGCACTGTATTGCATACGGTGACCACCGGTTTTGAAATCGGCCGCGACGAATACCATGAAGACCGCTACGTGTGGAACACGTCGGCCGCCGATCGCGAAGTCAATCTCGGCAATCCGGTCAACGGCACGCGCCAGGGAACGCGCGCGCTGAGCCGTGCAGTCGATACGACCGCCGATACGCTGGCGGCCTACGTCAACGACCAGGTCGATCTGAACAAGCAATGGAAGCTGGTCGGCGGTGTGCGCTGGGACCGTTTCAAGGTCAATACCGATTTGCAGAAATTCACGCTGCCGGCCGGATTTGCCGCCGACACGACGCAGCCTATCGCCGCCAAGACCGACACCATGCTGAGTCCGCGCGCCGGCGTGCTGTATCAGCCGAGCGACACGCAGTCTTACTATGTGTCCTACGGCGCGTCGTTCAATCCGTCCGCCGAAACGGTGACGCAATCTTCGAGCACGGCCGCGCTCGATCCGGAGAAAAACAAATCGTATGAGATCGGCGCCAAGCTCGATCTGCTGGATGGCAATTTGACGGTGAACGGCGCGCTGTTCCGCATCGAGAAGACCAATGCGCGCATGCGCGACGGATTGGGCAGCGTGCAGGTGCTGGGCGGCAAAGTCCGCGTCAACGGCATTGAACTCGGCGTAGCCGGACGCCTCACGCCGGCTTGGCAGGTATTCGGCGGCTACACTTTCCTCGACGGGAAAATCCGGAATTCGCCGGAGATCGGCACCGGTGTCGACGCAGGCATTCCTGCCGAAGGCAAAACCTATTTGAACACGCCGCGCCACACCGCAACGCTGTGGACGACCTATCGCGTGACGCCCTCGTGGGAAGTGGGCGGCGGTGCGCTTTATTCCTCCAAGCGTTACCTGAACAATTACGAAACGGCGGTGATCGACGGGTATACGCGCTTCGATGCCTCGCTGGCGTATTTGCAAAAGGCCTACGATATCCGTCTCAGTCTGCAAAATCTGACAGACAAAAAGTATTTCGAGACGGCATCGGCCGGCCGCGCCACGCCGGTCAAGGGACGCTCGGCGATGGTGACGGTAGCGTATCGTTTCTAGTCTTGCATCGAATGCTTGCCTTCGCGTTCCTGCGTGAGGGCAAGTCCGATGCGGCGGCAGACATATGAAGGTGGAATAGCATGCTTCTTTCGATCCCCGATGTTTTGACTGTCGAACAAGTGCGCCACTGCCGCGCGGCGCTCGATGCCGCCGACTGGGTGGACGGCCGCGCGACCGCCGGCTATCAGGGCAGCAAGGTCAAGGACAATCTGCAATTGCCGGAACATGCGCCGGCATCGCGTGCGCTCGGCGAGCTGATCCTGGCGGCGCTGGAGCGCAATCCGCTTTTCATCAGCGCCGTCTTGCCGGCGCAAGTCTATCCGCCGCTCTTCAACCGCTACGATGGCGGCAAGCATTTCGGCGATCATATCGATAATGCGGTGCGCCTGATTCCGGCCACCGGCAACAAGCTTCGCACCGATGTGTCGGCCACCTTGTTCCTTGCCGATCCCGACGAATACGATGGCGGCGAGCTGCTGATCGAAGATACCTACGGCGTCCATTCGGCCAAGCTTCCGGCCGGCCACATGATCGTCTATCCGGCCACCAGCCTGCATCGCGTCACGCCGGTGACCCGAGGTGCGCGGCTGGCGTCGTTCTTCTGGGTCCAGAGCATGATTCGCGACGAAGGGCAGCGCACGCTGCTGTTCGATCTGGATACCGCGATCCAGCGCTTGAATCAGAGCGGCGCCGACGAACGCGCACTGGTGCAGCTCACTGGCAGCTATCACAACTTGTTGCGGATGTGGGCGGAGGTGTAGCCGGATAGCCGGCAAGCGATCGGCGGCGATCGCTTTCGATTTTCTTCTCCACCCAATTCCCCACGCAGCACCTGGCCGCTATACGCATCGATCGTGATGCGTGCCGGTTCATGCCTCGGTTCATGCCTCTCTTGCCAATAGATGACTTTTATCATGATCGGCTTTGGCAGCTGAATCTATGCTATTGGATTCCTACAACAAACGGCCAACCGGTAATGCTGTCGCTAACCACGGCCGAACCGCGAAGAGAGCAAAAAACATGACCTATGTAGTGACCGAGAGCTGCATCAAGTGCAAGTACACCGATTGTGTCGACGTTTGTCCGGCGGATGCATTTCGCGAAGGACCGAATTTTCTCGTGATCGCGCCGGACGACTGCATCGATTGCGCGCTGTGCGTGCCCGAATGTCCAGTCAGCGCGATCTACGAGGAAGGCGCGGTACCGCAGGAGCAGCGGCAATTCATCGCGCTCAATGTGGAATTGGCCGAAGTATGGGAACCGATCATTGCGAAGCAGGATGCGCTTGCCGATGCCGCGCAATGGGCCGAGGTCAAGGACAAGCAGCGCTACCTGGACGCCGAACTTTCCACAAATATGCGTTGATCTTCACATCACGAACCTCCCCGATTTCCCCGCATCAATGCATCAATCCCAGCGTGCATCGCGCACCTGCACTATGCCGCCTTCGATGCGCACCGGGAAGGTTGTGACGTCTTCATACGCGGGCGGCGACAACACCGCGCCGGTTTTGATCGAAAAGCGGGCGCCGTGGCGCGGACAGACGATGACCTCGCCTTCCAGCGCGCCGCCGGTCAGGATGCCGCCGTCATGGGTGCAGATGTCTTCGATCGCGTAGTAACTGCCATCGAGATTGAAGACGGCGATGGGCGTGCCGTCGAGGTCGATGGTGCGCGAGCTGCCGGTGGGGAAGCGGTTTTGTGCGGCGACGGTGATCCAGTCTGACATGATCATTGCCTTTAAATCTAAGCAGGTCGTCAAAAATATTTTGACATCCTGTTTATCCATCATGCCGGTTGCGGGCGGGCACTTACGGTTGA
>CAMLDH010000246.1 GCA_946478765.1 uncultured Oxalobacteraceae bacterium
CCATTTCTTTGTGGGCTCGATGGAATAGAGTTTTCCGTATGGAAAAAGTTTCTAATGAAAATTAAATCTTCCAGGAAATTTGAATTTGGACAAGGCGTGGCCTGAGCCATTACCGCCTCAACGGGCGCGCTCAACGAGCCCGGCCGGTTCAGAAATTCATTGGCACGCCAGAGGGGGAATTTGCGCGGCTGACCGGCGCACGCGCCGCATCGTCAAGCGATCGGAAAAGCGGATGAAAGGGACGCCAGGCAGCGGCCATTCATCGAAATTTCATACTTATCTTTTAGAGGGATGCTGTTTAAAGTAATACGAAATCACCGCACAAAAGCCCGTGCGCCGGCATTGCTTGCGTCTTCGATATTGGTTGAATGGAATACGCCATGCACGAGCGAAAAAGAACCCACATGAAAACATTGTTGGCCTATTTCTCGTTCGGCAAGGCGTCGGGCTCAACGTTAAATTTTTCCAAGGCAATTGGAACCACAATCGCGCGTCAAATCCTGTCAAGCGGATTGCAGTTCATTGCACTTTGGATCATTACCAGAAAACTGGGCCCCGAAAAAAACGGCATGCTCGCGACCGTGCTGTTGCTGCCGCAAACGCTTTATGCATTTCTCAACGTCGGACTCGGGGCGGGCCACATCTACTTTGTCAGCCAAGGCCTGGGAAGCTACCGGCAAATGCGGAGGGTGAATTGGACCTTGGCGGTCGTCTTATGGCTGGCCACGGTGACGCTTCTTGTCATCAGCACCCATCGCAGCATCTCGACTTACCTGCCGGGTATTGAAAAGAATCTGGCGTTATACGCAAGCGTCCTCTTTCCCCTCATGCTGCTGGCCGCATGGTCATCCTCCCTTATCCAGGGCAGCCGAAACTATGACGAATACAATAAATCCGTGCTGGTGAATCCGGTCGTGTTTTGCTGCGCAATTCTATTTTTATATGCGCTGGATGCAGTAACGGTCATTTCCGTCCTGTCCAGCTATGTCATCAGCCAGACGGCGTCCTGGTTATGGAGTGAACGGAAAATCAGTCTGCTTGCGCCACTGTCGAGCAATGTAAAAGGCAACTACACGGACAGTTTGAAATTCGGTCTGAAAGCGCATTTTAGTAATGTCATTACGTTTCTGAATTACAGGATAGATCTGTATTTGGTGAGTTATATGGTGGGTGCTGCGCAGACCGGCCAGTACAGTCTGTCCATCCAGCTCGCGGAATGCCTATGGCTGATTTCATTCGCCGCGTCAGTGATTGTTTTTCCGGAAGCCGCCGCAAACAACAAGAATCCGGCCGAACTGCATGAAATGACGAAAAAAATAGCAGAAGCGGTGTTCAAGATTACGCTGGCAGGCGCGGTGGTTGCCGCTGCACTTTCTCCGGTGGCGATTCCGTGGATATTCGGCAGTGCCTACGACGGCGCCGTCATGCCTTTCATCATTACGCTGCCGGGCATTGTCGTGTGGAGTTACATGCGCATCCTGTCGAACGCATTGGCCGGCCTGGGCTATATCCGGATAAACAACTGGTCCGCCCTGATCTGCTTGCTGGTGACCGTCGTCGCAAACCTGCTTGCAATACCGGCATTCGGTGCAAATGGCGCCGCTCTGGCATCCACGCTTGCGTATTCAATCGCCACGCTCTACACGATCGTCATGTACAGGCGCGTGATGCGCCGAAAAATCAGGAGCCTATGATGTTACGTCTCATCGGATACGGCCGGCATTCGAGACCTGATTTTCAATCGCGATGAAAGCGAAACGCATATTACTGGTCACGTCTTCCTATCCCTATGGGGTTGGGGAATCTTTCCTCACGGCGGAACTGAAATGCATGTCCAGGTATTTTGAAAGCATCGAACTGGCGCCGTCTTACTATTCGGCCGGCCAGGAACGCAGGTCTTATGAAGGCAAGGTCAATGTGCGCTATGCGGATGCCCGGTGGGGCGCGCTCAGGAAATGGAACGTTCTGACCTCGCTTGTCATGGGTACGGCAACGTACCCATGGACCGGCGAGCTTCTGCACATTCTTCAAGGTTCTCACAAGCGTGAAAACATCAAGGAATTGATCCGGGCGCTCTACCGGGCGCGCATGTTCGAGCAATTTCTCAAGGAACAAATCGCTCAAAATAAAACCCGCTTCGACCTGATCTATTTTTACTGGATGGTGCCGGAAATAATGGGCGCGATCGCCTTGCGCGCCAGCGCGCATTTGACATTCAAGGTCATCGCCAGAGCGCATGGCGGCGACCTGTATGAGGCAACTCGGGCGGGACAGTATTTCGGCTTGCGGGGGGGCATTGCGCGCGGCATCGATGCGGTGTACTGCATCTCCGGTCACGGCAAGGCCTACCTGCAACGCAGATACGCGTCTCTTGAAAAGAAATGCTGGATAGCGAAATTGGGCGTCGGAGAGCCCGGCTTCATCAATCTGCAACCGGACGGCAATGGCTTGTCTATCGTGTCATGTTCGTTCGTGAGCGAGGTAAAACGCGTCCACTTGATCACCGGCGCAATCGGCTACCTTGCGCATCAATATCCCTTGCTCAAGCTGAAGTGGACCCATATCGGCGACGGCCCGTTATTCGAGCAGGTACGAACCGACGCTTTCACACAATTGCGAGGCCGCGCCGATATCCTGTTCACCGGATATCTGACGCAAGATCAAATAATGGATCTGTACCGCAGCGAGCGTTTCGATGTGTTTGTCAACCTTAGCAGTTCGGAAGGCTTGCCCGTGAGCTTGATGGAGGCGAGTGCGGTCGGGGTACCTGCTGTCGCAACCGACGTCGGAGGAAGCGCAGAGATCGTCGGTCCGCACAATGGCATCCTGCTGCCGGCCGATCCCGCTGTTGATGCGATCGCTTTCGCGTTGCACCGGTTCGAAAACAAGGAGTGGGCGCGGGATCTGCGGCAACATGCAAGACAATTGTGGGACGAGAAATTCAACGCTGAAAAAAATCATGATCTGTTCGCGCGGGAACTGCTGATCCTTCTGGAATCGGAGTGAGTCATGAATCCTTATAGAAAAGATATTCAATCGAAATTCGCATTCCTTGCCTTTTTCATTTCGCTATTCCTGTTTTTTACACCGTTCGAATCGTCCGGATCGATGTGGCCGAAGTATGTGGCGGCGGGAGTATCGCTTGCTTTGCTGATGCCTGTATTCCTGCTTAAAAAAATGGGCTTAAGGACGCCTTCGCTTTATATCTTGCTACTGCTGCTTTTCATCGTGATCCACACCGTTTTTATCAGGGCGGTCCCCGCGCAATTCATCTTGTTAATTGTCGCCAATTTTGCAGCGGCAATCCTGATATACGAGATGCGATTCAAGTGGCCGGATGCGTTCAGGCAGGCTGTCTTTTATTTATTGATTTTGAACGTTGCAGCGATTGCGGCACAGGCATCGCTTTACTATCTCGTCACCAGAGAGATAGCCGATTTTCACAAATTCCTGTTCCACTCTGCCAGTCGCTTTGCAGAGGATTATTTAAATGTCACCCGTTTCACCGGGCTGCAAGTCGAGCCGGGAACCTACGCCAACTATATCGCCTGCCTGTTAGCCATTTTCATTTTCATTTCGCGTCACGACAAAAAAATTCCGGCTATCGTACCGATCGCCTTGTTCTCCATTTTATTGACCAATTCTGCGTTGTCGATCTATTTCGTCGTCAGTATTTCGGTGCTCGTCGCGCTCCTTTGGAAGGATAGAATCGACAATTTTTCCATCCTGGTATTTCTACTTCTGGCATCTGCTTACCTGTTTTATTCCGGCTTTCTGGCGCATTTGCATGCCCGGTTTTTTGAGGGGGACGACGACGGCAGCCTGGCGCTGCGGATGCGCGGACTGCACAGTTATTTCACGGCCAGCGCCGAGAATAAAGTCATTGGTCTCGGATTCGATGCCGATCCCTGCGCCGGCTGCCATTATCAGGATATCGGCACGCTCTTCAATCTGGTCACGCGTGGCGGCGGGATTGTCATGATCGTTTTTTTTCTGCTGCTGCTGCGCGCCATAAAACTGAACGGCATGCTGTTCTTTTGCATTGTTGTCGTGGTATTGGCAAACGAAAAAATGTTCTTTTACGAAGCGCCGATCTGGCTGTTTATTTTATTTTCCGTCAGTCATGTGCGCCAGCCGAAATTCAAGCGCGAACAATATGGCGAATCCGCTCACCCCTCGATGCCCTTGACATAAGTACCGACACAAAATCAAGTGTGAATGCGTATCGACAAAACTTCGCCGCTCCTGAACGAGAGCCGCATTTTGCGTGAGGCAGAGTCGCTTGCGGAGCTCAAGCTGTTCGATCGCATCGACCTTGTCGGGGTCGGACAGACGGGAGTGCCGGCCAGCGAGAAATTTCAGGCGGGTGGCAGCCGCAGGCAGGCATCATTCTGGATCGATTGAAAAGCAGCGGCATAGCTGACGAAAATATGCCCGCAGCCTTTAATAGACCGGCACAAGCGCCTGTCCCGGATATGGGGGAGCAACTACCTCGACAAGATAGCAAAATTCGGCTGCGCAACGAAATACGGGCGGCTGGGGGTCGCACGCTCACTTGACGCCAATGTCAAATCTGCGACCAAGCATGCCGCAACGATTGTCGGTTCCGTCAAAGATATGGTTTCATGATCAGCAAGCCGTCATCAATCTTTTGCCATAAATCTTGTTCACGGACGTCCATACATCGCGGTGGCCCATCCGGATCATGCATTGTTTGGGCTTGAGCGGGCGATCATACCGACCGATTTCGAACGCCAAGTGCAGCCCCTGAAAAATTCCTGCTCGCGAAGGCCCCGTGCAGGCGGCCGTCTTTGATCGACACATCGAAGGATAAGGGATCGGCGGTGTTTGCAATGCCGGTACTGCGCCGCCGATCCCTTCAACTACTCAGCTATCACTTGTACTCATACGCGCCGATGTCCGGCACCCCGCCTTGCGGCCGTGGAACGCCATCAAGATCGATGGCTGGTGCGTAGGTTGTGGAGCCCTTGTTGATCGCCGGTGAAGTGCTGCTCAGGTGGTAGTTTCCGCCTCCGGTACGGATGTAATTCACAAACTGAGGGGAGGCGCTGACATCACCGGAATGCGTATGACTAACGCCCCAATTGGTGCTGCTATTCTGGTAGACCAGATTGTTGGTGTAGGTGATGTGGGAGCCGAGGCTTCCTGATTCGGTAATGCCGGTCACGTTGTCATAAATGATGTTGTTTGACACGTTAATGTAATCGGCCAACCCTGATCGGTGATAGGGTTCGCCGCCACCTATCACCATGCCGCCCTTAGAGCCGAATACCGTGTTGTTAGAGACATCGTTGTAGCCAGAGTCATGCCAAAGATGGATCGCATAGGCGCCAATCTGGTAGACAAGATTGTTTTTCACGTTGCCCGACGTCGCGGCGTAGATACCTTGAATATAGGAGCATCCTGCGAAGCCGATGTGGTGAACGACATTGCCAATGATATCGTCGTGGACTCCATTGTTGTAGTTGCCCGTATTGATGCCGGAACCGCCGTTATTGTCACACGTCACGTGATCGGCAATATGGTGGATATGGTTGTTCTTTATGACGTTATAGGAGCCACGGTCAAGGATGCCGTTACGCCAGATTGAACCGCTCTGGCCGTCGATATCGAATCCATCGATATCGACGTAGCTGCCGCTGTTCCACCATGCATCGCTACTGCTCGACGACGGAATTATCTTGGCGCCCCATTTCGTGTCCGATATATAGCGGATTCGCGCGGAGGAAGTACCACTTGCCGTCGTGTGAAAACTTCCCGAATAGGTGCCTGTGGCGACATGTACGTTGGTGCCAGGTTTGGCAACTGATGATGCTTTGAGAATTGTCTTGAACGGCGCTGATTGCGTGCCGCTGTTCGAGTCAGAGCCAGTGGACGAAACGTACAGGTGGTAGCTGGCGGCAGGAGCAGGAGCAGGTGCAGGTGCGGGCGCAAGAGCACTTGGATGAGCACAAGTCAGAAAGCGCGAAATCG
>CAMLDH010000247.1 GCA_946478765.1 uncultured Oxalobacteraceae bacterium
ACCGTGCTATTTCGCCGCGTTCGACCTGGATTTCGGCAATTGATCGCTTTGTCATGTTCTCCTATGCGCTTCAGCTACTCCGTGCGGGGATGGCGATTCGCAGGTATGGAGCTGGCGCAGTGACAGTCTTCGTCCCCAAGCACAATTATCGAGACGCGTACGAGATTGCGACGTCGATCGGGTTGATTGCGCCGCCTTCGCTCATTGCCGATATCGAAATTCAGGATGAACTGCAGTCTTATGTCTAACGCCGACGATATGCTTCTCATTGAGGTAGCGCTGCGTGATTCTCGCCACCTGGACGTGATCATGGCGCTCGATCGGCTGCTCATCCTTCCAGAGAGAGAAGAAGTCCTGCAGGCTGCTATGCGCGATCTGGAAACAGTCAGAAATTTCATAAATAAACACTTGCCGGAGCGCTTACGCGCGACTGCCAAGGCGATGTTCGTTGAGCACGGGCGGACAATTGGTGATCATTTCCGTGCGGTACAGAACAAGACGTAGTGAGGGATTCAAATGGCCTTTGCCGATAGTGTGATTGAGACGATTGAGAACCTGCTTGCGTGGGTAAGTAGCGGCGTGAAGCAAGCAGGCGCGGACTATTGCGATATTGAATCGGTTGATGATCAGCAAACCATCACGATGAGAGACGGGACGTTACTGACCATCATTCGTCTTCATGGTTCTTACCGCATGATTGGAGCGGAAGAGTTCGCTGAGTCCGATTCTATGATCAGCAAAAGCCTCAAAGCTTATTTGAGTTCCGGAGGCCATGCTTTCCATGTGTTTTTCGGTGCAGATCCGGATTCCGCCGAGCGTGATATCCGAACCGCTCTTGCACCGTCAATCGCGACGGCAAAACGGTTAAACCTGGATCTGGATGATTTGTTTGAAGAGGATGTCACTCACCTCTCAAAATTTTGTGCCAATGAAAAGGTCTTCGTCACGCTTTTTACCCGGCCGTCGGCAATAACGGCTGCTGAGCAAAAGCGCGATCAGAAAGCGAAGGAAGAGCTGATGACAGCAAATCCGCTTCCACGCTTAAAAGATGCGCCGAATTTGTTCGCTGCCATGGTGGCACTGCGTACTCGGCATAGCTCATTCGTGTCTGCAATCATGGGTGACTTCCGCGATGCCAGACTGGCCGCCGACGTGTTGGACGTTCACACGGCTGTCTATGAACAACGAATGTCTGTGGATCCAGATTTCACGGACGATAGCTGGAGGCCTTGTCTGCCGGGCGACAAGATCCCTGTGCGGCAGACTCGCCGCGATCCGAAGGATATGTCTGGGTCGTACTGGCCGAGGCTCGATCGTCAGATCATTCCACGCCATGGCGAGGAATTGGATCTCAAAACCGTGTTGGTCGGAGATCGCATCTATGCGCCGATGTACATCGATATTCACCCCGATGAAATCAAGCCGTTCCAGCAGTTATTTACGCGTGTTGTAGAAACGCGTATGCCTTGGCGAATGACCTTCTTGATCGAGTCCGGGGGGCTCGGCATCTTGACGTTTAAGAGTATAGTCACTGCGCTCTTTGGATTTACCAATCCCGACAACGGCCTGATTAAATCCGCGATTGCAGAAGTGCGGGATCTGGTGCGTAACAAAGGTGAATATGACGTTTGTTTCCGAGTAGATTTTGCCACCTGGGCTCCAAAGGGGGAAAACAAGCTGTTGGCCAATCGTGCATCGCGATTAGCAAGAGCAGTGCAGGGGTGGGGTGGGGCTGAGGTAAAAGAGGTTTCTGGCGATGCGTACCAAGGTTTCATCTCCAGCTGTCTCGCCCTCTCGCTTGATAGCGTTGCAACTTCTGCATGCGCAATCCTCAGCGATGTCACAACAATGCTGCCGTTGTACCGTCCTGCTTCCCCTTGGACAGAGGGAGGGGCAGTAATCTATCGTACGCCGGATGGGAAAATTTGGCCCTATCAGCCGAATTCTCCTGTCCAGTCGAGTTGGATCGTTGTGATAGTGGCCGAACCGAGGTCCGGCAAATCAGTCAACGGCAACCAGACTAATCTTGCCCTGTGTCTGTCGCCTGGCATCTCGCGATTGCCAATGATTGCGATCGTCGACGTAGGCAAGGCGAGTGCGGGACTTATCTCCCTCTTGCATCATGCATTGCCTGAGAACCAGCGTCATCTTGTCGCGAGCATCCGTCTTCGGATGACGCCGGAGTACTCGGTCAATGTATTTGACACCCAGCTAGGCTGCCGCTTCCCCTTGCCCCATGAAGAGGCGTTCCTGGTCAATTTCATTTCTCTGTTGGTGACGCCAATGGGGAAAAGCGCTCCGGCGGATGGCATGATCGGCTTGGTCAAACTTGCAGTTCAAGAGGCGTACAAGTACTACAGCGATGCGCGTAACGCAAAACCGTACACACCGAACACCGAGGGAGCCGAAGAGGTGGATCTCGCGATCAAGCAGTATGGCTTGCACATCGATGAACATACGACCTGGTGGGAAGTCGTCGACGCTTTGTTCGAGAAGGGTGCTACGCACGTCGCCTCGTTGGCGCAGAGGTACGCAGTGCCGACGGTGCCAGATATCGCTTCCATCAGCCGGGAGCCCCAGTTTGAGGACATGTACGGGGAAAAATCGACGGATGACGAGCCTTTGCTGAAGGCGTTTGCACGGATGCTTTCGGAGGCAGTGCGCAGTTACCCCATTCTTAAGAACCCGACGAAATTTGATCTTGGTGATGCGAGGGTAGTGTCGATTGACTTGGACGAAGTAGCAAAGGGGGGCTCAGACGCGGCGGACCACCAGACGGCTGTTTGCTACATGCTTGCACGTTATGTGTCAGCGAAGAACTTCTATCTGATGGAAGATCACATTCAGAATTTTCCGCAGCAGTATCGCAAATTCCACGAGCAGCGTATTCACGAGATCCGTCAGGACAAGAAGCATCTCCAGTTCGATGAATTACATCGTACGAAAAAGGCGTACGCCGTACGTGAACAAGTCGTTGTTGACATGCGAGAAGGCGGAAAGGCCGGGGTGATGGTCACGCTCATCTCCCAGTCTGTGAACGACTACGACGACATCATGCTTGAATTCGCAACGTGCAAGATTGTTATTTCGAAGCAGAATGAAACGAACGCTGAGACGATGCGCCGCATGTTCAACATGTCCGAGACCGGTGAGTATGCGGTCAAACACCTGATTCGACCGCCTGGGCCTCAAGGAGCCACTTTTGTCGCCATGTTTTCCACAAAACGAGGAGACACCATCCACTTGTTGAATAACACACTGGGCGGCATCAAATTGTGGGCGTTTTCGACTTCAAACGAAGATACGTATGTCCGCGACGTCCTCTATGCTAAGCTCGGGCACACAAAGGCGCGCAAGCTCTTATCGAAGCTGTATCCGGGCGGATCAATCGCCGACGAGGTGGAGCGTCGCAAGCGGAAGCTCGAAGATACCGGGCTGATCGGAGAGAACCAGGACGAAGGGGTCATCAACGACTTGATCAAGGACATCCTTGCTCAGTACGAAGCGATGCAGGAAAAGGCGGCAGCATGAGAACAATGAGATCAATGGCGCTTGTAATGGTAGCCTTAGTGCCGGCATATTCCTATGCCGCGGGCATATTCAATACGGGGCAGCCAATTCAAACACCTCAGCCGCAGCAGCGTGCTATTCCGGCTTCCCAGCCTGCCGTTGCGCTGGCCGCGCCGGTATACCAGCCGACAATGCCGCCGGCGGCGTCCGTCATCCAGCCGATCAATGCAGACCCTAAGGTGATGTCGCAGTTCGATCGCTACCCTAACGAATCGGACGAGGCCTACATTGCCCGGATGAAGGTGGTATATCAGCGTTCCGTGACGGATATGGACCGAGTGAGCCGCACGCACATCGAGAAGATGAAGGCACTGGCACCTAAATAAAGCCCCATAGCGCGACGGAATATCAAATCATGTCATTTGGACGCGCAGGCGATGGTCAATTTTCCTCTGGCACCGTCTGTCGAATCCCTTTTGATTTCCAGAACTTAGCCATCCCCTGCAGGCGGCGACGGGCCTCAACGCTCGAATACTTACTGGTCGTCGCGAGGGACGCGTGGCCAGCAATCTGCCGTTCGACATCCGGGTCCGTGCCGGCCGCCAGCGAGTGAGAGATACGAGTGTGGCGCAACCAATGCGTGCTGGCTTTCATCATGTGCGCAGAAGCTTCTGGATCGATGCTGGCCAGTTCTCGTGCGCATTCTGCAAAGAATTCCTTCAATTGATCATAGAACGTGCCCGCGCTGATGCCGGCGAGCGGGTCGATCGTTCGCTTTCCGACCGGGGACCACGGCGCACGCTCGGCGACGTCGATTGCCCATCCCAGTAGGTACGCTTCCTTACTTTCCGCCGCGGCCAGATCCCTGGACAGCCCACGTGACACAAGGTAGGCCGACAGGTCGTCGGCAATCGCCGGCGGTACCGGCACGATGCGCCGCTTGCCCCCTTTCCCGATCACCTTTAATTCCCAGCCTTCCACTAGCTCGTCCTCCTCGTCTATCGGTGGATAGGATGCCCAGCGCAAGTCGCACACGCGCGTGGCCACCACTTCAGAACGCCGCAGTCCGGTTGCGTAGAGCAGGCGCAAGCCTATACGTAGCCGCAAGTTGGCCGACGTCGCCGGCAGTTGCTCCAGCTTGGTCTCGATGAACTTCCATTGCGCCTGCGTAAAGCTACGTCCTGTATCGAGTTCATCATGTTCCGATTTCGGTTTTGCAATTCCAGTCCACGGATTGCCAGTTAAGTAGCGCTGGTCGGAAAGAAACTTGTAAAAGGTCTTCAGGATCGTGATCGCGCGCCGGCGGGCGCTGGCCGAGAGTGGTCCTTCGAACGGACGCCAGAGCGGACTCCATCGCTCCCGGCCGCGCGCACCGCACCACTTCTCTGCCGGCTGCGGATCGGCAAGGAAATCGCGATAGGCAATACAGTCGTCGAGCGTCATCGAGGACAGCGGCTTCTTGTGCTGCACGATCGCCCACAACAGAATACGCTCAGTCTCTTTCAGATATGCGCGCTGCGTGTTCGACAGATATTTCAGCCAGTCGAGGGGACCAGCTTGTGCGGCCGGGTCGATGCCGCGCTTACGCTTCATTTCCGCGACTTGCTCGGGCGTCAAGCCGTGCTTGCCTTTGACGAAGGCCAGGATGGCCTCGTAATCGTTCGCCGCCGCCATCATGCATTGAGCTTGCGGTGCGCGAAATTGACCCATTGCGCCGCTCAATTCGAAGGGCAGCACGAATTTCTCAATGGGTAAGATCGCCGTGCCGCGCGGCACGATCATCTGTAGGCTGCTGGCATCGAGCTTCGAGCGTTGTACGGCGACATGCCCGCCGATCGACATCCCGATTGTTTGCTCATGGGTGCGCAGCCAATCCAGGATGCGCTCGGCCTTGCCGGCACCGATCGCGCGGACACTGCGCGACCAGCCGCGGCCGATGCCGTTGATGTGGTCGACCAGTTGGTGCAGAGTGACGATGCTGGCATCCTCCAGCCGCGCGGCCAGATCCGGATGCAGCCACGCCGCGACGGCATCGCCGGCGCGCGGCGGCTCGGCGACCAGGTTGGCCAGCCAGTGCAGCGCATCGAGCTGCTTGGCCAATAGCCGCGCGCGACGCGACTGGCGCTGCGTGACGTTGCCGTATTCCGCTTGATACGCTTCCAGCTGCTCGGCTTGGGAAAAGTCTTCCATGCCGCGTTCCGCGGCGAAGTCCTCCAGCGATGGGATCGCGGGCGCATCCTCAGCGAGTGTGCTGACATCGATCTGCACTAGGCGCGCAGTGCCGTGCCGGTCATGACGCTTGGCGGCGGCGGCGAACTCGTCGCGCAGCCAGGTGATCGCGCGGCGGACCGTGCGGATATCAGTGCGCTCACCCTCGATGCGCAGGTAGCGGTCCCAGCTGTGGCCGGTATCGAGCCCTTGGACCAGCGCGCGCATGAACGCGAAATGGCCAAGATGCAG
>CAMLDH010000248.1 GCA_946478765.1 uncultured Oxalobacteraceae bacterium
AGCCGAATGCCGCCATCGTGCCGAAGGTGCCCATCAACGCCACCGGCACCACGATGGTCGGGATCAGCGTGTAGCGGATATTTTGCAGGAACAGGTACATCACGAGGAACACCAGCAGCACCGCTTCGAGCAGGGTCTTGACGACTTCTTCGATCGAAATCTGCACGAACAGCGAGGTGTCGTACGGGATATCGTATTGGACGCCGGCCGGGAAATAGCGCGACAGCTCTTCCATTTTTGCGCGTACTGCCTTGGCGGTGCCGAGCGCATTCGCCGTCGGCGACAGCAGCACACCTACCGCTGCGGTCGGCTTGCCGTTCAGGCGCGCCGACGTGGCATAGGCCTGGCCGCCGATCTCGATGCGTGCGACGTCGCGCAGGCGCACGGTCGAGCCGTTGGGATTGGCGCGCAACACGATGTTGCCGAATTCTTCCGGGGTCGATAACTGCCCGGCGACAACCACGGTCGCGGAAATCTGTTGCGAATCGGGACTCGGCAGGTCGCCCAAAGTGCCGGACGACACCTGCGCATTTTGCGCGCGGATCGCAGCGGCGACATCGGCCGGCGTCAACTTGACCCCGACCAGTTTGGCCGGATCGATCCAGATGCGCATTGCGCGCTCGGTGCCGAACAGCGTGGCCTGACCGACGCCGGGCACGCGCTTGATTTCATTGAGTACGTTGCGCGACAGGTAGTCGCCCAGCGCGACCGGGTCGAGCCGGCCGTCGCTGGACGACAAGGTGGCAAACAGCAAAAAATTGCTGCGCGCCTTGGTCACTTGCACGCCTTGTTGCGTGACCGCTTGCGGCAGCCGCGCCTCGACCCGTTTCAGGCGATTCTGCACGTCGACCGCCGCCAGGTCGGCATTGGTGCCGGGCTGGAAAGTCACGGTGATCTGGGTCTGGCCGCTCGCCTCGCTTTGCGACTCCATGTACTGCAAGCCATCGGCGCCGTTCATTTCCTGCTCGATCAGGCTGGTCACGCTTTCATCGAGCGTCTTGGCCGATGCGCCTGGATAGTTGGCGGTCACCACGATCGACGGCGGCGCGATGGTCGGATACTGGGCAACCGGCAGCTGGGCGATGGACAGCGCGCCGGCCAGCAGGATGAATAAGGCGATCACCCACGCAAATATCGGGCGGTCGATAAAGAACTTGGCCATTTGATGGTTCCCTCAGGATTTTTGCGTGGGTTGTGCAGCGGCCGGCGTCGTGCTTTTCCATGGCATCGGTTTCACGGTCGCGCCCGGTTTCGCCTTTTGCAAACCTTCGACGATCACGCGGTCGCCTGCTTTCAGGCCCTGGCTGACGATCCATTTGTCGGCTTGGGCGGCGCCGGTCTTGATCGGTTGCGCAGCCACCTTGCCGTCGGCGCCGACCACCAGTACCGATGCGCCGTCAGGCGTGCGCAGGACCGCTTGCTGCGGCACGGTAATCGCCTGTTCGTTTACGGCTTGTTCCAGCCGCGCGCGCGCATACATGCCGGGCAGCAGGAGGCGATCGGCATTGGGGAATTCGGCGCGCAGCATGACGGCGCCGGTGCTCTCGTCGACGCTCAGGTCGGAGAACAGCAATTTGCCGGCTTGCGGATAGGCATGGCCGTCTTCGGTGACCAGCGTGACCTTGGCGCTGCCCTTGCCCGCACTTTGGAGTTGGCCGCTCGTCATCGCCTGCTGCAAGCGCAGCAAATCGGTACTGGATTGGGACAAATTCACATAGACGGGGTCGAGTTGCTGAATGATGGCCAGCAGTGTCGCTTCTCCCTGGCCGACGAGCGCGCCTTCGGTCACCTGCGCGCGGCCGATGCGGCCGGAGATCGGCGCGGTGATCGTCGCATAGCCGAGATTCAGGCGCGCCGTTTCGCTGGCGGCCTTGGCCGCTGCGACGTCGGCTGCGGCTTGTTTCTGCGCAGTCAGCGCGTCGTCGTATTCCTGCTTGCTGATCGCGCTGGTTTCCATCAGCGGCTTGTAGCGCAGCGCTTTCAGGTTCGTCTGCGCCAGGTTCGCTTCGGCTTTGGCCAGTACCGCCCGGCTATTGGTGTAGGCCGCTTCGAAGGGCGCGCCATCGATGCGAAACAGCACGTCGCCGGCCTTGACGTCGCTGCCTTCGCGGAATACGCGTTTGAGCACGATGCCGGGCACGCGCGCGCGCACTTGCGCAGTCCTGGACGCTTCCAGCCGGCCCGGCAATTCCGATGTGATCGCAACGCGTTCCGGCGCAATCGTGACGATGCCGACTTCCGGCGCCGGCATGCCGCCTGCGGCCTGCGCATTCGCCGCCTTTTCGCCGCACCCGGCCATGAAGGATAGCGCCAGTACAGCAGCAGTGATGCGTATCGGAAGTTGCATTGATCTCATAAATATCTCACATGAAAATTGAATTGAATCCGCCGCGCGGCAGAACGGTTTCGGCATGCTCATAGAAAATCGCTTTTTATCAGGCATTGCGGGGCCGGCGGTTGGCCCGCATTGAATGACATTATTTCTTGGGGGGGAGGGTAATGCAGTGCTATTGTATATACATTCATGAATGTATGTTTAATCCCGATCTTGATCCAACATGGCCCGATGCACCAAAGAAGAGTCCCTTGAAACGCGCAGCCGCATCCTCGATGCGGCCGAGAACGTTTTTCATGCACAGGGGGTGGCGCGTACTTCGCTAGCCGATGTGGCGGCTGCCGCCAATGTCACGCGCGGCGCGATCTACTGGCATTTCAAGAACAAGAGCGATTTGCTCGGCGCGATGTGCGAACGGGTGCAGTTGCCGATGGAAGCCATGGTGGAAGCCTCTGCCAGCGAGCGCGTCGATGATCCGCTCGGGCATTTGCGCGCAACCTGCGTGTTCGTGTTGCAGGAAGCGGTCCGGAATCCGCATTCGCGCAAGGTGTTCGGCATCCTGTTTCACAAATGCGAATTCGTCGATGATGCCGAGCCGCTTTTCGTGCGGCAGCGAGAGAGCTTTCTGCAGGGGTCGGCCAATATCGAACGCATCATTCGCAACGCGATTGCAAAAGGCCAGTTGCCGCAGGACCTCGATGCAGGACTGGCGGGCATCAGCTTTCATGCGATGCTGGATGGGTTGCTGAATAACTGGCTATTTTCACCCGCCAGCTTCGATCTCGCCGGCGATGCGGAAACGTTGATTGACGCCGGCCTCGACATGTTGCGCACGGCGTCTTCTTTACGACAAAAGTGAAAAGGTAAGGAGCGTGCATGTGATCCTGAGCGCATTGCCCGGCACCGCAAACGAATCAGGGGCTTAGCAATGCGTTGATCTGCGCCAGATCGTCTTCCTTCAGCGCGCCTGCGGCCGATTTCAGGCGCAGGCTATTCATCAAGGTGTCGTAACGCGCTTTCGCCAGATCCCTGCGGGTGGAATACAGTTGTTGCTGTGCATTGAGCACATCGATGTTGATGCGCACGCCGACCTGATAGCCGAGCCGGTTGGATTCCAGCGCCGACTGGCTCGATACTTCCGCCGCTTCCAGCGCCTTTACTTGCGCCAGGCCACTGTTGACGGCCAGGAAGGATTGACGCGCGCCCTGTGCCGCAGTGCGGCGCGTGTTCTCGAGATCGGAGCGCGCCTTGTCTTCAAGCGCGATCGCTTCGCGCACTCTACTGTCGATGGCAAAGCCGGAAAAAATCGGGATCGCCCATTGCACGCCGAGGGTATTCGTGTTGGACACGCTGCCGGACGGCGCAAGCGTGCTGCTGCTCTGGTTGCTATGGTTGCGGCTCGCGACCAGGTCCACCGTCGGCAAGTGGCCGGCGCGATTTCTCTTGATCTCGCGCTGTGCGATTTCCAATGCGAGTTGTTGGCCGGTTACGCCGTAGTTTTGCGTCTCGGCGCTATTGACCCATTTGTCGATTTGCGCCGGTTCCGGTGCACTGAGCTTGACGCCGGGGCGCAAGCCGGCCAGTGCCACCGGCGGTTTGCCGATGATCTGTTCCAAGGCCGTGCGCTTGATGTCGAGGTCGCTTTGCGCTGCGAACTCCTGCGCCACCGCAAGATCGTAACGCGCCTGTGCTTCGTGGGTATCGGTGATAGTGGTGGTGCCCACTTCAAAGTTGCGTTTGGCGGCCGCGAGCTGTTCGGTAATCGCGATCTTTTGCGCCTGCACCGATGCCAGCGCATCCTGCGACGTCAGTACATCGAAATACGCTTGCGACACGCGCACGATCAGATCCTGCTGCGCTTGCGCGAATTGCGCTTCGCTGGCCGCGACCGACAGTTTGCCTTGCTGATATTGTTCCCAGTTCGCCCAGCGCAACAATGGCTGCGACAACGATACCGTGTAGCCGCTGCTGTTGGGGCGCGTATCAATCGTCACACCCGATTGCGTCGAATCCACGCTGCTGCGGTTATAGCTGCCCGATACGGCCACGGTAGGCAGCAACCCGGCGCGGCCTTGCGTCACTTTCTCCTGTCCGGCCGCCAACGTCGCGCGCGCACTGGCGTACTGGGCATCATTGGCGAGCGCTTCTTTGTACACTTGCAGTAAGTCGGCCGCTTGCACGTTCAACGCCACAAAGGCGCTGGCGATGAGCGTAGCAATAAGGGAATGGCGCATTGGTTCTCCGGTGGCGTCGGGTATATGAATCGGGGGTGAAAGAAACGGATTAATAAGTCGGTATCGAACTGTCGACTTGCAGTGCCCAGGCATGCATGCCGCCGGTCAGATTGGTGATCTGGGTAAAGCCGTTGCGTTCCAAAAACGCGCCGACCTGCGCACTGCGTGCGCCGTGATGGCAGATGCACACGATCGGCGCATCGGCGTCGAGTTCGGCGGCCCGCGCCGGGATCGTATTCATCGGGATCAGCGTGGCGCCTTCGATATGGCAGGTCTGGTATTCCCACGGCTCGCGCACGTCAAGCAATACCGGCCTGGCGCGCGATACGTCGGCGATCCAGTCGGACAAGTCGGGGGCGGTGATATGTTGCATGCAAGTCCTCAGAATTTGAAGTGCGATGGCGTCAACGCATTGCGCAAGGGTTTGGCGCTGGTTTCGAACAGCTTGACCGTGTTGTAAGCGACATCGGACACGCGGGTAACGATTTCAGCGCTCATCACCGGCGCGTCGCCGATAATCGCCAGAATGCGTCCGCCGACCTTGATCTGCTGCAGGAATGCATCCGGCAGCACCGGCAGCGAACCGGAGATCACAATCACGTCATACGGCGCACTGCCGCTGCCGCTGCCGGCCCAGCCTTGCGCGCCGTCGCCCAGCGCCACGCTGGCATTGGTGATGCCGTAATCGGCCAGGTTTTTCTCGGCCATGGCTTTCAATGCGGGTTCGATCTCAACCGTGGTGACATGGCGTGCCTTGTATGCCAGGAGCGCTGCCATGTAGCCGGAGCCGGCGCCGATTTCCAGCACGTTCTCGTGTTTCTTGACGGCGGCTTCCTGCAGGAGGCGCGCTTCCAGTTTGGGCGCCAGCATGTTTTCGCCGCACGGCAGCGGGATTTCGGTATCCATGAATGCCAGGCTCTTGTACGCGGCCGGCACGAATGCCTCGCGTTTGACGACCATCAGCAGGTCAAGCACATCCTGGTTCAGTACGTCCCATGGGCGGATTTGCTGTTCGATCATGTTAAAACGGGCTTGTTCGATATTCATGTCAGGGCTCACTTGAGGGCGAAAATTGGAAAGGTGCCATTTTATCGTTGAATCGATTGGTTTATCGCTTGCTTGGGATCAAGACGCGTCGTCATGCTTCGTTTGCGGCGCCAATACCGCGCTCGCGCCATGGCTGGCGGCCGCAGGCCGGCGCTTGCGCCTGGCCCACGCGGCGAAGTCATCCAGATAGGTATAGATCACCGGCACCACCACCAGCGTCAGCAGCGACGACGTGATGATGCCGCCGATGACCGCTTGCCCCATCGGCGCGCGCTGCTCGGAGCCTTCGGCCAGGCCAAACGCCAGCGGCACCATGCCGAATAGCATCGCCAGATTGGTCATCAGGATG
>CAMLDH010000249.1 GCA_946478765.1 uncultured Oxalobacteraceae bacterium
GCAAGCTGCAACATATCAAGAATTTCGTAGTCGAAATGTGGCAGCGCTGAAACTGCGCGGCGCTATAATTCGCAGCTTGTTTCCAATCCCAATCGGCCTTCGCGTCAGGTTTGATGCGAGGCTGCACAATTTACAGCTCATGAAAAAATTAATCGCGGCCGTCGCCGCCACCGTTTTCTCTTTGTCCGCCGCATTGGCACAAACCATACCTGCGCCGACTATCGCCGCCAAATCCTGGCTACTGCTCGATGCCACCAGCGGCCAGGTGCTGGCATCGCAAGAACCGAACATGCGGATCGAACCGGCATCGCTGACCAAGATCATGACTGCCTACCTGGCGTTTGCGGCAATCAAGGACAAGAAGCTCGATGCCAACCAGATGATCAACGTATCGGTGCGCGCGTGGAAGGTCGATCCGGGCAGCTCGAAAATGTTTATCGATCCGGCCACACCGGTGAAGGTGAATGACTTGTTGTACGGCTTGATCGTGCAATCGGGCAACGACGCATCGGTTGCGCTGGCCGAAGCGGTCGCTGGCGCCGAAGACACGTTTGTGACGCTGATGAACCGCGAATCGGAACGCATGGGATTGAAATCGACCCACTTCGCCAATTCGCACGGCCTGCCCAGCCCCGACAATTATTCGACTGCGCAAGACCTGGCAGTGCTGGCATCGCGCCTGATCGCCGACTATCCGGATTTTTACAAGATTTATTCGACCAGGGCATACACGTATAACAAGATCACGCAGCCGAACCGCAACCGCCTGCTGTGGCTCGATCCGACCGTCGACGGCATGAAGACCGGGCATACGCAAAGTGCCGGCTATTGCCTGATCGCCACCGCCAAACGGCCGAACGCAGGCAGCGATCGCCGCCTGATTTCGGTCGTACTGGGCACCACATCCGATCAAATGCGCGCGCAGGAAAGCCAGAAACTGCTGAACTGGGGTTTCCAGAATTTCGATACCGTGAAAGTGTATGCAAAAGACCAGGCGGTCGCCACGCCGGAAGTGTGGAAAGGCACGCAAAACCAGGTCAAGATCGGCTTCGCGCGCGACGTGTTCGTGACCGTACCCAAGGGCTTGGGTGAAAAAATGAAACCGGTACTGGAACGCAAGGACCCGCTGGTCGCACCGGTCGTGCTGAACAGCCAGGTCGGCACGCTGAAAATGGTCGCCGACGGCAAGACGCTTACGGAATTGCCGGTGCTCGCGCTCGAGCAAGTCAATCAAGCCAGCGTATTCGGCCGCGCCTGGGATTCCGTGCGCTTGTTGCTGAAGTGATCTTGCGGTAAAGGGCGCACCGCCGCGCCTTGCATCGCCAACAGTAAATCCCGGGGTAAAAGCCAAACCGCAATTGCCCCACGCCTCATGCGATTGCCCTGACCTCACCTGCCGTTCTCTGCATACTTTATTTGCATAACGAAGCGCCGATGACTGTGCAAGAATTCATCATTCGCCATTTACCGGAGTGCCAGCATGAATGATCCGCTTGTCTATCTCAACGGCGCCATGACGCCGCTGTCGGAAGCAAAAATCCCGGTGCTCGACCGCGGTTTCATCTTCGGCGATGGCGTGTATGAGGTGATCCCGATTTACGGACGCAAACTGTTCCGCGCCGAACAACACATGGCACGCCTGTTCCGCAGCCTGGCATCGATCCAGATTCCGAATCCGCATGCGAAAGAGCAATGGATGGCCTTGATCCAGGAAGTGATCAACGCGCATCCGGCCGACGACCAGATGGTGTATGTGCAAGTCACGCGCGGCGTCGCGCGGCGCGCGCATGCGTTCCCGAAGGAAGTGACCCCGACCGTCTTCATCATGACCAATCCGATCGTGCTGCCGTCTGCCGCAGTGCGCGAAAAGGGCGTCGCGTGCGTGTCGATGGAAGACAAACGCTGGCTGCGCTGCGAAATCAAATCGGTGTCCCTGCTGGGCAACGTGCTGGCGGCCCAACATGCGGCCGAGAATGAGGCGGTCGAAGCGATCCAGTTTCGCGACGGGCTCCTGACCGAAGCGTCGGCGTCCAATGTGTGGGTGGTCAAGGATGGCCAATTGATGGGGCCGCCGAAGGACAACCTGATCCTGGAAGGCATCCGTTACGGTCTGATCGAGGAATTGTGCGCCGCCGGCGGCATTGCGCTGCAGGCGCGTCGCATTACGCGCGCCGAAGTGTTTGGCGCGGATGAAGTGCTGCTGTCGTCCGCCACGAAAGAAGTGCTGCCCGTCGTCAGCATCGACGGCCAGGCCATTGGAAACGGCAAACCCGGCGCCATTTACCACCAACTGTATGCAGCGTACCAGGCGGCGAAGGCCGCTTGATCATTCGCGCGATGGCGTAAAATAGTCGCGGTCCGGTCATGCGCACCGGCCGCAGCAAGATTCAGACTGAAAAAATCATGCCCCAACCGACCGATAGCCTCATCGAATATCCCAGCGACTTCCCGATCAAGATCATGGGCATCATGCAGGAAGCGTTCGCACAAACAATGGTGGAAGTCGTGACCCTGCACGACCCGACTTTCCATGCCGGCAAGATGGAAATGCGCCCTTCGTCGGCCGGAAAATATCTGGCGCTCACGGTCACCGTGCGCGCGACCAGCCGCGAACAACTCGATAACCTGTATCGCGCATTGTCATCGCATCCAATGGTCAAAGTGGTGCTGTAGATGATCCCGAGCCACCACAATCATGCCCTGGGCGAAAAAATCGGGATCAAGCTTGAAATCGAGCACGTGATTGCGTTTCCGTCCTGCGTCGGCGCTGCCGTCTCGTAAGGAACGTGCACGGCAGGCCATCAAACCGCTGCCGTTTTGAGCTTGCCCACTTCCTCGAACAGCCAGGTGCGAAACGCCTGCACATGCGGCTTCTGCAACGCGCTCGGCGCGCACACCAGATAGTACGAAGACTGGCATTTCACCGCAACGTCAAACAGACGCACCAAATCGCCCGCTGCCAAATCCTGCGCCACGATCGCATGGCGCGCGAGCGCAATGCCGCGCCCGTCGACGGCGGCCCGCGCCAGTATCGACGAGTCCTGAAATACCAGTCCGCCGCTCGGCTCCGGCCAATCGAGCCCGGCCGCTTCGAACCATGGCGTCCACGGCTCGCCGTCGCAGCGCAACAGCGCGCTGCGCGCCAATGCCTTCAAGGTCCGCGGCAGACGTCCGCCGTTGAATGTCGGGCTCGCCACCGGATAGTAATAATCATCCATCACCAGTTCGACCGACAGGCCCGGATAGTGGCCGGCGCCAAAACGCACGCCGATATCGACCGACTCCCGTATGAAATCGGTCAAATGATTACTCGATTGCAGCACCACTTCGGTATCCGGATGCCGCTCGATGAATTCTCCCAGGCGTGGCGCCAGCCAGCGCGCGGCAAACGACGGCAAAGCGGTGATGGTCAGGCGCTTCTGTTGTGCGCCGGCCTGCAATGCCTCGGCCGCGAGTGCAATGTCCATCAGGGATTTGCGCAAGATCGCGGCAAAGCGCTCGCCATCCGCCGTGATCGCAATGCGCTTGCCGTGGCGCGTAAAGAGCGCGACGCCAAGCTCTTCTTCCAACGCGCGCACCTGATGGCTGATCGCGCCATGCGTGACGTGGATTTCTTCGGCGGCCCGCGAAAAATTCTGGTGCCGCGCGGCGGCCTCGAACGCGCGCAAGGCCGCCCAATTGGGTAAACGGCGCAGATCGGGCATGTTTATATGTGAGAAAAATTAGCAAGTGAATCAAAAATATATCGTTTTGACCGCTGCAATGCAAGCACTACACTATTTTTACAGAAACGGAGATAGAGAGATAGAGCAGCGGTTTTCAGCCATGTTGTTGGCAATTCAAGGAGAAAGTCATGAGAAAAATTTTCACAGACAGAGCACTTTCCATCACCCCCGGCCAAGCCGTATCCGGCATCACCGAGCGCATGCAAACGCTGCAGGTCGCCAGCGGTTCGGTCTGGATCACGATGGAAGGCGTGTCGCACGATTACTGGCTCTCGGCGGGAGACAAGCTTGCCACCATACCGGGACGCCTGATTGTCATCGAAGCGGGCAAGCATGCCAGCTGCGTGACGACACAGCCGCCGACCACGCAACACGCCTTGTCCAGGCTGGGCGCGTGGCTGCATGGCTTGATGCAGCGGCGTCCGGCGCAGCGCGAGGCGCATGGCTGCGCCAGCTGCCCTGGCTGATCATTCGCAAGCAGCTGCCACAAGGAGATTCAGTGAAAGTCTACGGCGACATACAGTCTGGCAACTGCTACAAGATCAAATTGGCCATGTCGCTGCTCGACATTGACCACGAATGGATTCATGTCGATATCCTGGCCAATGAGACCGCCACAGCGGAATTCTTGTCCATGAATCCGAACGGCAAAGTCCCGGTACTTGAGTTGCCGGATGGCCGGTGTCTTTCAGAGTCCAATGCCATACTCGCTTTTTTGGCCGATGGCACCGCGCTTTTGCCTGAAGAGCGCTTTGATCGCGCAAAGGTTCTCCAGTGGCAGTTCTTCGAACAATACAGCCACGAACCTTACATCGCCGTAGCGCGTTTTATTGCAAAGTATCTTGGCCTGCCCGAGGACCGAAGGGCGGACTACGAGTCCAGGCAAGCGGGTGGCTACAAGGCGCTGTCGATCATGGAAACACGATTGGCGAGAAGCGCCTTCCTTGTCGGTGCGTCTTTTACGGTGGCCGACATTTCGCTTTACGCTTATACCCATGTCGCGCACGAGGGCGGCTTCGATCTATCGCGCTATCCAGCAATTCAGAACTGGCTTGGCCGAATCGCGGCGCATCCAAAGTACGTGGGCATGGCGTAACGGCGCTTGAATGGATCGCGTCCAGGCCGCATCATTGCCCGGATGTGCCTGCGCACCAATTCACGCGCGACTTTCTTTGCCCGCCGGACTGCTATCGTCGTCTGCAATACTTGTCCCACCGGGCGCAGTCAATTCCCCGCTCAAGTCGCGCAGGAATTCCTTTCGGACTTCATCCGGCGTCAACCCCAACGCAAACAGGTGATGCAGCTTCACGTAAATCGCTTCAAACGTCATGTCGATTGCACCAATGACGCCGGCGCGCACCAGGCCGGCGCCGGTCGCATAGGCGCCCAGCACCACCTGCCCTCGCAAGGATTGACTGCACGCGATCAACACCACGCCGCGTTCGTTCGCACGCGCGAGCATCTCCAACAATGCAGGGTCGCGGTCCGGAATGTTGCCGGCGCCGTGGCACTGCAGAATCAATGCCTGCGGCGCCAGATCCAACAGCGCCTGCACCGCGCGCGTCGGCATGCCCGGAACAAAGCGCACCGGCAATATGCCGCCGCTGCCATATTCGGGCAACTGGAATTGTTCTTTCCTGGCGCACGGAAGAAGCGCGGCCGAATTCATGTGCACGCCGATGCCGACCTCGGCCAGCCATGGATAATTCGGACTGTCGAACGCATCGAAGCGGTTCGAACTCAGCTTGCTGCTGCGGTTACCGCGCAGCAGTCTCTGGTTGAAATAAATCGCAACCTCGCTGATCGCATCCGACGCGGCCAGTTGCAATGATGTGATCACGTTTTGCAATGCATCCGAGCGTACTTCTCCCAACGGAATTTGTGAGCCGGTAACGATCACAGGCTTGCGCAAACCCTGCAGCATGAATGACAGCGCGGTCGCGGTATAAGCCATCGTGTCGGTGCCGTGCAACACGACGAAACCATCATGGTCGGCGTAGCGCGCGGCGATGTCGCGCGCCACTGTCTGCCAGTCATGCGGCATCGCATTGGTGCTGTCGATCGGTGTCGCGTATTCGTGCAAGGTGTAGCGTGGCAGCGCATCCCCGCAGTTCGCCAGCCGCGCTGCCAATGCCGCACCGAAATCCTTCATCGGCGCATACCCGTCGGCGGTTTTCATCATGCCTACGGTGCCGCCCGTATAAATCAACGCGATGTGTTTTCTTGTCAT
>CAMLDH010000250.1 GCA_946478765.1 uncultured Oxalobacteraceae bacterium
GCAGATACTGGCGCAACAGCATCGAAGCCCAATCCTGCGCTTCGGTACCGCCGGCGCCGGCCTGGATATCGATGAAGCAATTGTTGGGATCCATCGGATTGGAAAACATCCGGCGGAATTCCATGCCTTCGACTTGCTTTTTCAGTTCTTCAGTGTCTTGTTCGACTGCAACCAGGGTATCTTCATCCTGCTCCTCGCGCGCCATCTCGAACAGGTCGCGCGCGTCGCGCAGTCCGGCATCGATGTGGGTAAGGGAATGGACAATCGCTTCCAGCGATTTTTTTTCTTTACCGAGTTCTTGCGCGCGTTTCTGGTCGTTCCAGACGGTCGGGTCTTCGAGCTCGCCGTTGACTTGTTCCAGCTTCTCTGACTTCAGATCGAAGTCAAAGATACCTCCGAAGTTCAGCTTCGCGGGTGGTGAGGTCTGCGATCAGTGCAGAAAGGGAATTGAGGCGTTCGGCTTCCATGATCATTTCTTTGGCAATCAAACCCGAGATTATACCTTACCGGTTCGGGGGATTTCTCTATGACGACTTCAGGAAATCGCTGTCCGATATACCTGCGGTAGGCGGGGAAAATCTTGTTGCTGTGACAAGCGCAAGTCGGAAATGTTGAAGGAAATCCGGGACATTTAAAAAACGTCGCCGGAGCGGCGCTAGAGCGGATTCCCCTCGGATATGAAGGGGGCCGTCTGCTACAAGTGCAGGCGCAAAGGCCAGCTCTGTCACACCGCCGGATTCTCGGTTCGCATCTCTTCATGTCCTGTGCGATACCGCTCCACCAGGGCAGCGATGGCCTTGGATTGATAGCTTTCCGCCATATTTCGCAACTGCCTGGCGAAGGGGGCGTAGCACGGGTCCAGGGCTTTCAGGTAATCGGCCTGCGCGCAGATGTTTTGCATGTTGCCCAGCCGGGCGAGTTGATAGAGCCTCTCGATCTCGTCCCGTGGTGGAATGACGAAATCGCCAGCCTTCTCTTGCTCCCCGGCCGATGCCTGCGGAGATTCTTTATGGATCCACTTTAAGGACAACTGCTCACCGATGGTCTTCAGCAAGAGATCCTGCTCGATGGGCTTGGGGAGAAAGGCATTGGCGCCGGCCGCATAGCTTCTCGCTTCATCCTCGGGGGTGGCGCTGGCGCTGGCGGCGACGATGGGAATCCGGGCAAACTCCGGCAAGTTGCGGATCCTGCGTGTCGCTTCCCGGCCATCCATCACCGGCATCATGACATCCATCACAATGAGATCGGGCCTGACGCTGTCGAGATGATCAAGGCATTCCTGGCCGTTCTCCGCATCAAAGACTTCAAACCCCAGCGGAGAGAGGGCATCCATCAACATGGCGCGATTTTGCGGCACGTCATCCACGATCAACACCTTCTTGCGCGGGCCTTGATAGCCGATGACGATCTGTGGCGTGGGTAAGACTGCCATCTCAGTTGCTGCAACCGGCAGATCGACTTCAAACCAGAAGAGGCTGCCCTTGCCCAATTGGCTCTTGACCTGGATATTGCCTCCCATTAGTCGGATCAGTTGCTGGCTGATGGCCAGGCCCAGTCCCGTCCCGCCCTCGCGCCGCTGCACCTCGCCCACCTGTTCGAAGGGCTGGAATATGCGCGACAGACTTTCATCGCTCATGCCGACGCCGCTGTCCTTCACCTCGAAGCGCAGCCGCGCCATGCCTTCTCCGTCTTTCCCCGGATGGGACGATGCTGCCCCTTGCACGCGCAAGCTTACCTCGCCGCTATCGGTGAACTTGACCGCATTGCCTAACAGGTTGAGCAGCACTTGGCGCAAGCGCTTGTCGTCCGCTTTCACCGAGGCCGGCAAGTCCGGCGATACCTGATGAGTGAACACCAGGCTTTTCTCCTCGGCCTTGATGCGGATGATGTTCGCCACCATGCGCAGGAACACGGAAAGATTGATTTCGCTCGGATACAGCTCCAGTTTGCCGGCCTCGACGCGCGCCAGGTCCAGGATGTCGTTGATGAGGTTAAGCAAATGCTGACCGCTCTCCTGAATGGTCGCCAGACCGGTTGCCTGACGCTTGGTCAACTGTTGCGTGTCGCGTCGCAGGATCTGCGCATAGCCCAGGATGGCGTTCAACGGTGTGCGCAATTCGTGGCTCATCTGCGCCAGAAATGCACTGCGCTGCCGCGCCAGCCGCATAGCTTCCGCCAACGCCACTTCGCGCGCCGCTTCCGCTGCCTTGCGCTCGCTGATGTTATGGGCCGCACCGACAGTGCCCAGCACTGTGCCATCTTCGTCCAGCACTGGTGCCCGGTAGGTTTCCATCCAGACGACGCCGTTGGCGCCCTCAATGGGTTCTTCCATCGCCTTGCGCTGATGTGAAGTCATCACTTCCATGTCATTGGCGCGATAGCGCTCGGCAAGCTCGGGCGGCCACAGCTCCTGGTCGGATTTGCCGATCATCTCCTCAACGGTATGGCCGCAGGCGGCAGCATTGGCTTGGTTGGTGATCAGGTAGCGGCATTGCGTATCCTTGAGCCAGATCCACAAGGGGAGGGTATCGATGAGTGTGCGCAGATAGCGTGTTTGCTGACGCAATTCGGCGGTGCGGATTTGCACGCGCTGCTCCAGGGTTTCGAGAGAGTGCCGCAGTTCGGCGATCATCATGTTGAACGCCGAACCCAACTCGCCGATTTCATCCGGCGCTTCGATGACGATAGGGTGCAGTTCGTTTGCCGTGATTCCGTTGTCGGCAGGCTGTTCGTTTTCCTGACGGTGCTTGAGGCCGATGCGTTTCACGGCGCGGGTCAAGGCGACAATCGGATCAATAAACCGCCCCACCCAGAAGATACCCACCCCGATGCTTATCACGAGGATCAGGCTTGCCACGGTCAGGATTGCAGTAACCGTCTGGCGGATGTTTTGCACCGTGTTTTCCCGTGATGCCGTCATGCCCAGAATCAGTCGCGTCCGATTTTCGAATTGCCATGGCAGCAGGGTTTCGTAAAACGATCCCTGTTCGTTCGTGACGATTTGCTGGATGACTTGAGAAGGTTTTCCAGGCTGAACAGCTTGTGCCTCCTGCAACAGCTCTTTTGGCGTCAAGTTGACATCGGTGAGTCGTAATTGATGGCTGCCATCGGGGGAAAAAAGGACTGGCCATTTGCCCGTCTTTGCAGCAAGATCTTCCAGCGCGGCACGATCAATCTGTTTGTGAAAGACCAGAACGGCTACTGTTGCCCGTCGCCGGTTGGGAGCCATCTTTCCCCAATTTTGCTTCGGATCCGCAATCGTCAGTTCGGATACGATTCGAGATAAAGGGTGGATTTGCAAGGCAAGCCAAGACTCTTCAATGACCCCTTGCAATGGGACGGAAAATTCGATCGTTGCAAACTCGGGGGAAGGGAAAACAAAGGATACAGTTGGCTGTTTTACTTCGTCAATGGTGCGTGTGATGGTGGAGGGCGCAGGCCTCTCCTGCCAAGCGGGCCAGTTTTGAAAGTTGATTTTTTTACCGGCCTTGGTTGTTACTCCGGCCCATACAGTAGGAGCATTTCCTTGGCGAACCATCATGCCTGCTTCGGAAACGGAAACATAATGGCTTAGCTTGCCGCGGGTATAGACTGCGACACTCGAAAACCCACCTGTCTGCAGCACCAGGTTCAAGCGATTGAGGGAAACTGACTTGCTATAGGATAAGGTCCTTACCATTTGCCTCGCTTCTTTCGCCCTCAAAGGGTCATCGATACTGAATTCAAGCGTGAGCAGTTCGGCCAATTGGTTCAAGAGCACGATGTCGTCGGCGGCGGAAAGAGCCGCGCCCTGCAGGCGCAAGGTCAATGCTTGTAAATCATTCTGCCAGGCCAGCAGATCGCGATTGAGGGCGGAAAAGGCCAATTCCTGGTTTTGCCGGTTCGTGTAATAAGAAGCAAGCACTGTATTGAGCGTGGTGGTGAGTGCCAGCACGCCAACCAGCACAAGCAGCACCTTTTGCTTGATGCCGAAATGCATGTCTTTGTCCCGGCAGAGACGCAGTAGCTTCGTGATGCCTATCACGGATATGGATAGTCGTGCTGTTCAGCGATGGTCTGGTCGATGATGTCGGCAGCCTGACTGAGCTCGGATTGGACATCGGCTCCGGCAACGATGTGGTCGACTGCTTCCGCAAAGACTTTTTTGATCGTGCCGTAGGCTGGGGTGATGGGGCGAAGTACCCCGCCCACCTCAAGCTGCTGTACAAAAAATCTCAAGGGACCTCGTGGACCGTATAGCGGCGATTGCGCCAAGGCTGAGCGGCGGGCGGGCATGGCGGTGTTGACATTTGTCATGCGCACGATCTCCTCCGGGGACATCAAATGAGTAAGAAACGCCCAGGCGCCAGTTGGTTCGAGACATGTGCTAGAAATACCCCAACCCCACGACCCCATGCCGGTTTTGATACCTCGGCCGAAATCCGGCAAAGGCATCAAAACCAGATCCTTGCCTAGTGCTTTGCGGTAAGGTTGGTAGCTCCAGTGTCCCGTCCAGGACAATGCAGTCTTGCCCTTTTCAAAATCATCTTGTCGATCGAAAACGGCCCGAGTCCAGCCCTTTTGGAGCCAGCGTTGGAAACGCTTCATCGCCTCGACCGATTGCGGTCCATCGAGCACCCCCTTGGCAGTACGGTAATTCCGGCGATCGATCAAATCGCCGCCGAAACTCTGCAAGATCGGTGCATAAGCATAGGAATAAAATTCACCTGTGGAATAAAGGGTGAAACTGATTGCGTAGTCCACCTCCTTCAGTGCAGCCAGCTTGGCCAAGGCATCTTCAAATTCCGCCAGGCTCCATGGAGCTTTCAGGGTGGGGGTGCGTATACCGGCAGCACGCAAGTAACGGCGATTGCCCCATAACCCCAATCCGGAATCGTATTGTCCCAAGCTGTAGAGCTGGCCTTGATAAGTTCCTTGCTTAATGATCGACGGCAGGAAATCCTGCAACAATTCCGGGGTGACAAATTGATCGATAGGCTGTAAGTAGTGAGGCCATGCCATCTCAGCCAGTCGCGGGCCATCGAATTCCAGCAAGCATGGCAAGGTGCCGGTGGCTGCCTCACGCAATACCCAGCTTTCATAGTCTCTACGCAGGGAGGATATGATTTCGACCCGATACACATGTTGCTGGCGATTGAATCTCTCCGCCGCTTTCCTGAGTACGTCGAACTCACGAGAGCCAGCGTCTACATGTGTCCAAACGATGATGGCTTTTGGGGGTATTCTGGTTGCCGGCTTGGGGGAGGCTGCGTGTGTAACACCGATAGTCCAGCCGAGAAGAATAACGACCATCCAGAGACGGCTCAAACGCGATCGCTTATCCACGCTGAATCCGTTGATCCTGCCGCATCCGGAGGTGGAACAACTTTTCAATTTCCCTGGCTGAAACGCATTCAGGAAAGCGGCAACCTTGCATTTCATCATGGCATTGGGCGTGCGGGCACACAAACATTACTTCCGTTTAGAGCTTGGTCGTGGCAATAAGTTGTATTGACTGACGTCCCCCCAATGCAACGCCTGTGCTTTTGACGATAGCCCCTCACCAGCTATAAGTCAAACCGAGGCATTTCTGGCCGTTCTCGGCATCAAAGACCGCAAACCCAAGTGTCTACAGGGCATCCATCAACATGGCGCGATTTTGCGGCACGTCATCCACAATCAGTATTTTCTTGCTCGGGCCTTGATAGCCAATAACGATCTGTGTCATGCGAATCGCCCGGTTTTGCTGAAAGATGCTCATGCTGCATATCGCCGGTTTGCATAGTGCTGAGCGTCTGCTCTCAGGAATACTGACTGTCGGCAATGACTCATCCCCCCCTCTTCGTTTTCATACCGACGGATTTTCGGTCCGCGCCTCTTCATGCCCTGCACGATACCGCTCCACCAAGGCGACGATGGCTTTGGATTGATAGCTTTCCGCCATAT
>CAMLDH010000251.1 GCA_946478765.1 uncultured Oxalobacteraceae bacterium
CGGCGTGGACGCAAACCGAGCGAATTCCAGCCTGAAAACGATGAAGTCGCCGCATTGAACGCCGTGGAGCGCGCCGAATTGAAGGCAGTATCAAGGGCGAAAGATCGGCAATCGAAACTGAAGGAGTCGAAAGAAAATGCATTGCAGGGGAATGCGTTTTCGGCAGAGTCCGAAGTGAACGAAGAAGATCTCGAGCGACGCCGCCAGAAAATCAAGGCCCTGATCAATCTCGGCAAGGAGCGCGGCTTCCTGACGCAGGCCGAAATCAGCGATCATTTGCCGGAAAATATCGTCGAGCCGGAAGCGATTGAAGGCATCATCAGCACCTTCAAGGATATGGGCATCGCCATTTGCGAGCAGGCACCCGATGCCGAGATCTTGTTGCTGTCGGATAACGTGGCGACAGTCACTAGCGATGACGAAACCGAAGCCGCAGTCGCGTCGGCATTATCGACCGTCGATGCGGATTTTGGCCGCACCACGGACCCGGTGCGGATGTACATGCGCGAAATGGGATCGGTTGCACTGCTGACGCGCGAAGGCGAGATCGACATCGCCAAGCGCATCGAAGGCGGTCTGAAGGACATGATCCAGGCGATTGCCGCGTGTCCGACGACGATTGCCGAAATTATTGCCACCGCCGACAAGATCGCCTCAAATGAAATCAAGATTGATGATTTTGTCGATGGCCTGGTCGACCTGACTGCAACTGACGATCATCCCGTTGCACTCGCCATCGCGTCGGATGACGAAGACGAGGATTTGGCGGATGACGAAGAGGAGGGCGCGTCGAGTGACGGTGCCGCGACTTTGTCGAGCGAACAGCTGGTGCAATTGAAGAAAGCCGCGCTGGCGAAATTTGCCGACATCTCGACACAGTTCGACAAAATGCGCGCGGCGAAAGAGAAAGACGGTTACCAATCGCGACCGTACACGCAAGCGCAAGAAGCGATTGCGCATGCGCTGCTGGGCTTGCGCCTCACCGCCAAAGCGGTCGAAAAGTTGTGCGACACTTTGCGCGCGCAGGTCGAGCAGGTGCGCCATATTGAGAGACAGGTTCTGGATGTCGTTGTAAACAAATGCGGCATGCCGCGTGCGCATTTCATCAAGGCGTTTCCCGGCAATGAGACCAATCTCGATTGGGTCGATGCCGAAGCGGGCGCGCCACACGCTTACGGCGCACTGCTGCGCCGGTATGCGCCAGCGGTGAAAGAGGCGCAAAACAAATTGATCGACTTGCAGCAACGCGTGGCACTGCCTTTGCCGGATTTACGCAAGATCAACAAACAAATGGTGACCGCCGAAATGCGCGCACGTTCTGCCAAGCGCGAGATGACGGAAGCAAACCTGCGCCTGGTGATTTCGATCGCGAAGAAATACGTCAACCGCGGCTTGCAATTCCTCGACCTGATCCAGGAAGGCAACATTGGCTTGCTCAAGGCGGTCGATAAGTTCGAATATCGTCGCGGTTATAAATTTTCGACGTATGCGACATGGTGGATCCGGCAGGCGATCACGCGCGCGATTGCGGATCAGGCGCGCACGATCCGCGTTCCGGTCCATATGATCGAAACGATCAACAAGATGAACCGCATCTCGCGGCAAATCATGCAGCAAACCGGTGCAGAACCCGACCTCGCGACGCTGGCGATCAAAATGGAACTGCCGGAAAACAAGATACGCGAAGTCATGAAGATCGCGAAAGAGCCGGTTTCGATGGACATGCCAATGGGTGAAGACAACGATGCGCAGTTGGGTGACTTCATCGAAGACACCACCATGCTGGCGCCGGTCGATGCCGCGCTGCATGCATCGATGCGCAAAGAGGTGAAGGACATGCTCGACTCGCTGTCGCCGCGCGAAGCGAAGGTGTTGCGCATGCGTTATGGCGTGGAAATGGCCTGCGACCATACGCTGGAAGAAGTCGGCAAGCAATTCGATGTGACACGGGAACGCATTCGCCAGATCGAAGCGAAAGCGATGACAAAGCTGCGTCATCCATCACGCGCAGACAAGCTCAAAACTCTTCTGGAAGCCAATTAACCCTGGGGTTGCGTATGGTCTGACTGCTAATGCATGTGTTAATTTGACGGTCTTATTCCCCGTTGTGAGCGAAAGATGTTGCTATGAGCGAGCGTCAGATGATTGTCTGGGCCGAGGCCGGTGAAGCCCGCTCCGCCCATTGGCGTTCCGAGAGCGGCGTAGCGCCGCCCAAGCGCGTGGCGATCGCCGACGACCGCATGACGGCGGATGCCGCCTTGCGCCTGGCCAGCGAGGGCACGGCCCTGCTGTGGCGCGGCGATTTCCAGAATGCGCGTCAGTTGCTGCAGGCGCTGGCGCGGCGCACCGATCGCAAACCAAAAAAAGTGCGCGCACCGGCTTCGTCTCCGGCCGAAGCATTTCATCTGCATCGCCAGGCGCAATCGCAGCGCGCACGCACGCTGGGGATGTTGCTTCTGCCGTTCGAGGCTGACCACAGTATTCCGCTGCGCCGCGCGCCCGACGTGCGGCAAGCCTGCCTTGAAGCCTACGGCGCTGCGGACGCTCCCTACGTGACTTCGCTGCGCGAGTTGTTGGGGCTGATCGGCGCGCACGAGTGGCGCAAGAAGGGTGTCGAGATTGCGGCGCTGGGCGATCGCATCCATCCGCATTACGGCGTGTTCTCGCCGGTGCGCGGCGAATATGTGGGGCTGGTCGCGCAAGCGCCGCTGCCGTCGCTGGCATTGGCTTTCGATATCGGCACCGGCACCGGCGTGCTGGCCGCAGTGTTGGCGCGCCGGGGCATCGCGCGTGTCGTGGCTACCGATCAGGACCCGCGCGCGCTGGCGTGTGCGCGCGAGAACCTGGCCCGGCTCGGACTGACCGGACAGGTGGAAATCGTACAAACGGACCTGTTCCCCGAAGGACGCGCGCCGCTCGTGATTTGCAATCCGCCCTGGGTGCCGGTGCGGCCAAGTTCCCCCCTTGAACACGCGGTATACGACCCCGACAGCCGCATGCTGCGCGGATTCTTGGGTGGGCTGGCGGCACACTTGGCGCCATGCGGCGAGGGTTGGCTGATACTGTCGGATCTGGCGGAACATCTAGGCCTGCGGTCACGGGCTGAGCTGCTTGCCTGGATCGACGAATCGGGGTTGACGGTCGCGGGTCGCACGGATGTGCGGCCGCATCATCCGCGGGCATCTGACGACACCGATCCGCTGCATGCCGCGCGTGCGGCCGAAGTGACGTCGCTGTGGCGGCTTGCGATTCGCTGATATCACCGGTGAAAGGGCGAGGGGACGGCCGTTTTTTTGCTAGACTTCTGCCTCTGTGCAGCGTCCATCTATCTCAAATTATTCCAGGAAAAAATGAGCAACAAACCATCTCGCATACTCACTTTCAAGTGCAAAAAATGCTCGAAGCCAGTCCAGGTTTTTTTGCAAAAAGTATCTGCCTGTTCGCATATTCAGCCGTATCAGGGCATATGCACATGCGGTGAAGTGATGCGGTATGCGACTGGGCAAAAGAACGCGGTTGAATCGTATATGGCATCAGCGGACGGAAATTGGGCGCACCACCATTGATGCATTAATCCCGTCCCGAAATTTCATGACGCATTGCAATCGGAGGTCGCGGTGCAATGGCTGCGTCGTAAAAAAGAGCGCATCCACCCAACAAAAAAACCCGCTTCGGCGGGTTTTTTTGTTGGGTGGATGACTCGCAAATATTATTGTTTGCGGCGGCGCGCGACACCAAATCCAAACAGCCCAAGACCAAGAAGGGCGATGGTAGCGGGTTCAGGGACATCGCTGCCAACTTCGCTACGTACATACAACAAATCGAAAGAATTGCCTGTATTTCCAGCTTCCCAATGTTGCGCCAAAGGATCGCTAAAGTCGCAGTGCGTGAAATTGGAGTTCCAATACTGGGAAGCACAGGCGCCGCCAAAGGCAGTGTAATTAGGATGAGTCAGCCACTCAGTATCTGTTGCTTCGCGCCATCCGGCATGAATACCTGCCTGGAATAACTCATTGGAGCCGAACCAGAATTGCGAGGCAATCGGTGCAGCATACGCCCAATCCAAGTTACCGATTGTGATGTAGTCCGAGGCAGTCAAATCGGCAAGATTTGGTCCGGCGGATGCAGTGGTGCTCAATCCCAGCGAGAGCGTAAGCGACAACAAGAGGTGTTTGATTTTCATGATGTGTGTCCTAATTGGTTGAGGTAAAGCATTGTTTTTTAGCAACTTTCGTGCCTGAAAAAAAGTACCATTAAGAATCAATAGCTTACGCATCAACTAAAGAAATGTTTGAATTGGATGTAAAATTTTCCGACGTTTGTGATCGACTTGGTCGACCCATGGTAGTTTGGGTACGAGCGCGGGTAGCTAACGCACCGATCACGCCCGACAGCGCGGCGAAATCAGTTGCAGTAGGGTACGGCCCGACCCACGTATGGCGCAGTGTGTCTGAAAACGAGCCATTGATACGACGTTTTTTCACTCACAAGGTCAAAAACGATGTGGGTATCTATTGAACCATTTGGCGAGAATGGCCGCCAGATGCGAAAATAGGCGTTTCCGTTTTCCAATTTACCATTTAAATAACTTATTTATGGCAGCCTTTAATACCGAGCGCGTCCTGAGCGTACATCACTGGAACGACACCTTGTTCAGTTTCAAGACTACCCGCGATCCGGCCCTTCGCTTTCATAATGGACACTTCGTGATGCTTGGACTGGAAGTCGACGGACGTCCATTGATGCGGGCATACAGCATTGCCAGCGCCAATTATGAAGAGCATCTTGAATTCCTTAGTATCAAGGTTCAGAACGGTCCATTGACGTCGCGTCTGCAGCATTTGAAAGAAGGCGACACGGTGCTGGTCAGCCGCAAGCCGGTCGGCACGCTGGTGGTCGACGACCTGCTACCAGGCAAAAACCTGTATTTGCTGGGCACCGGTACCGGCCTGGCGCCGTTCATGAGCATCATCAAGGACCCGGATGTGTATGAGCGTTTCGAGAAAGTGGTCCTGGTGCACGGCGTGCGTCAGGTCAGCGAATTCGCGTACAAGGACTTCATCACCGAAGATTTGCGCGAGCACGAATACCTGGGTGAAATGATTCGCGAGAAACTGATTTATTATCCGACCGCGACGCGCGAGCCGTTCCGCAATCAGGGCCGCCTGACCGACCTGATTCAAAACGGCAAATTGTTTACCGATATCGGCCTGCCGCCGATGGACCCCGAAGTTGATCGCGTGATGTTGTGCGGCAGTCCGCATATGTTGAAAGACACTTGCCATTTGCTGGATGCAAAAGGGTTTATCGCGTCTCCGCATACCGGGCAGCCGGGGCATTATGTGATCGAGCGGGCGTTCGTCGAGAAATAAATTCCCGCTCAAAACCAGCGTTGCGTAACAGCGTTGCGTAATGCAGGGAGTTGGAAGGGGCTCTGCATGCGCAAGTTCTGCTATAGGAACCGATCCAGGATCTTGCGGCTATGTTTGTCCAACGCAAACATGTCGCGAATCAGGAAATGAATCCCGTGGTTATCCGCGACCAGTAATGTGTGCTGGCCGATGCGGCGGATATCCTCTTCCCCCCGCAGTACAAAATTGGTCTCGCCGCGATCGGTCGCTACATGCCAGGTGCATGGCGTCGCGAAGCTGGTGACGTGCGAGATGCTTTGGATTTCCGGCATGAACTCGCGGCCTTCCAGTTCTTCCGCCACCAGTTGCCGCACCGCGTCGGGCAGATCCGATAAGCGATCGATCCACGCGACTTCCTGGCCATCCAGGTTGACCATGGCAATGCCGTCATCCGGCGCCTGAATCGGGAACGCGCGCACCGGGGCGACGCCTTCATGGGTTTGCCCGTTGCTGCCGGTCAGAACCAGACGGCCGAAAGCATTGCGGGTCAATTGGAATAC
>CAMLDH010000252.1 GCA_946478765.1 uncultured Oxalobacteraceae bacterium
CGCAGCTTGCCGGCATGGATGCCATCTACTTCGGCGCCGTCGGCTGGCCCGACACCGTGCCGGACCATATCTCGCTATGGGGCTCGCTGCTGAAATTCCGGCGCGAGTTCGACCAGTACATCAACCTGCGCCCGGCACGCCTGTTCGACGGCGTGTCCTGCCCGCTGGCCGGCCGCAAGCCGGGCGACATCGATTTCATGATCGTGCGCGAAAACACCGAGGGCGAGTACACCGCTGTCGGTGGCGTGATGTACGAGGGTACCGATCGCGAGGTGGTGCTGCAGCAAGCGGTGTTCTCGCGGCACGGCACCGACCGTGTGCTGAAGTTCGCATTCGATCTCGCGCAGCAGCGCGAGCGCAAGCATGTGACGGTGGCGACCAAGAGCAACGGCATTGCGGTGAGCATGCCGTGGTGGGATGCACGTGCAGCGGAGATGGCGGCGCGTTACCCGGACGTGCGCTGGGACAAGCAGCACATCGATATCCTGTGCGCGCGCTTCGTGCTGCAGCCGCAGCGCTTCGACGTGGTGGTCGCCTCCAACCTGTTCGGCGACATCCTGTCCGACCTCGGGCCTGCCTGCACCGGCACGCTCGGCCTGGCGCCTTCGGCCAACCTGAATCCGGAGCGCAGATTCCCGTCGCTGTTCGAGCCGGTGCATGGCTCAGCACCGGACATCTACGGCAAGAACATCGCCAATCCGATCGGCATGATCTGGTCGGGCGCGCTGATGCTCGATTTCCTGGACCAGGGCGGCAATGCCGGACGCAAGGCGCACGACGCCATCCTGGCCGCCATCCAGAAAGTGCTGCTGGACGGTCCGCATACGGGAGATCTCGGCGGCCAGGCTTCGACGACGGAAATGGGCAAGGCCATTGCCGCTGCAGTGGAAAACGCCTGATAAAGACAACCGCGGCGACAACCACAGCGACAACCGCGAAAAGAACGCGCTGGACAACCTGAATTTTTATAAAAGGATTTTCTGACCATGTCTTTGACTCTTACCCGCCCTGAACTGATCAGGGGACAGAATTTTATCGATGGACAATGGCGCGACGGCCTCGGACTGGCACGCCACCACGTGACCGATCCGGCAACGGGCGAAACATTTGCCAGTGTTCCCGACAGCGGCGTGGCGGATGCCCAGATGGCAACCATTGCAGCACAAGCAGCCTTCGACGGCTGGCGTGCCCGCAGCGCGCGCGAACGTGCCCAATTCCTCAAGCGCTGGCATGCCTTGATCCTCGCCAATGCCGACGACCTTGCGAAGCTGATCTCGCGCGAACAGGGCAAGCCATTGGCGGAGGCGCGCGGCGAAGTTATTTACGGCGCGTCCTATGTGGAGTGGTTCGCCGAAGAAGCCGTGAGGACATACGGTGACATCATTCCCGAGCCGGTACGCGGGAAGAAGCTGATGGTCGTGAAGGAACCGGTGGGCGTTGTCGCTGCCATCACCCCGTGGAATTTTCCGCTGGCGATGATCGCCCGCAAGATCGCGCCCGCCCTGGCGGCAGGATGCACCGTCGTTGCCAAGCCGGCCGAAGACACGCCGCTGACGGCGCTGGCGCTGGTCAAGCTTGCGGAAGAAGCACAACTGCCGCCGGGCGTGCTCAACATGGTGACAGCGTCCAGGGAGAATGTCCGGGAAGTGGTCTCCAGCTGGCTGGACGACCCCAGGGTCCGGAAAATCACTTTCACCGGATCGACTGCGGTGGGCAAGAGCCTGGCGCGCGACTCGGCCGGCACGCTCAAGAAGCTGTCGCTCGAACTGGGCGGCAACGCGCCGTTCATCGTGTTCGAGGACGCCGATATCGATGCCGCCGTCGCCGGCCTGATGGCAGCGAAGTTCCGCAACGGCGGGCAGACCTGCGTATCGCCGAATCGCGTCTATGTGCAGGATGCGGTTTACGAAGAATTTGCCCGCAAGCTCGTCGCCCGCGTCGAGGCGTTGCGCGTCGGTCCGGCCAGCAGGGAAGATTCGCAGATCGGTCCGATGATCAACGCCCGCGCGCTTGAAAAAATCGAGCAACACGTCCAGGATGCCTTGGCGCACGGCGCCGCCTTGCTGACGGGAGGCCGGCGTCTGAAGAACGACATCGCCGACGGCCCGCACTATTTCGCTCCCACGGTGCTGGGCAATGCGACGTCCGCCATGGCGCTCGCCAACGAAGAAACCTTCGGCCCCGTCGTGCCGCTGTTCCGCTTCCGCGACGAAGAAGAAGTCATCCAGTCGGCCAACGATACGCCGTTTGGTCTCGCCGCGTACTTTTACTCGAGCGACGTCCGCCGCATCTGGCGCGTGGCCGACCTTCTGCAGACCGGCATCGTCGGCATCAACGAAGGCGCGCTGGCGTCCGAAGCGGCGCCCTTCGGCGGCGTCAAGGAATCCGGCTACGGGCGCGAGGGTTCCCGTTACGGCATGGACGACTACATGCAAACGAAATACCTATGCCAAGGCAACATTTTGTAAACAACAACAGGCACACCTTTGCCATGAACATGCCGAAACATTCGCTTCCCGAGTACCCGATCGAAGTCAGCTTCCCCGACATTCGTCCCTACGCCGACGGCAATACCGGCATCCCCTACGTGTTCACCTTCGACAGCGGTGTGCCGGGACCACACGTGATGATCAATGCACTGACGCACGGCAACGAAGTCTGCGGCGCCGTCGCCGTCAAGGGATTGCTCGACCTCGGCATCGGTCCGCGCAAGGGCAAGCTGACGCTTTCGTTTGCCAACGTCGACGCTTACCTGCGCTTCGATCCGGCCAATCCGGACGCGTCGCGTTTCACGGACCAGGATTTCAACCGCGTCTGGACTGCGGCCGTACTCGACGACGCGTCGCGCGATTCATCGGAATTACGGCGTGCGCGCCAGATGCGCCCTGTACTCGATACTGTCGACTTCCTGCTCGACCTGCACTCGATGCATGAACGCTCGGCGCCGCTGTCGGTGTGCGGCCCGCTGGAAAAAGGCATCGCGCTGGCGCGCAAGCTGGGCACGCCCGGCTGGATCATCAGCGATGAAGGACACCCCGAAGGCCGGCGCATGCGCGACTATGCCGGCTTCGGCGATCCGGAGAGCGCGAAGAATGCCCTCCTGATCGAATGCGGTCAGCATTGGGAAGCCGCTGCGGAGAATGTCGCCAGGGATGTCACGGCGCGCTTCCTCGTCTTGCACGGAATCATCGACGCAGCGGACCTGCCGTCCGATTGGCAACAGCACCTGCCCGCCGCCTCGCGCGTAGTGCGCGTCACCGCGCCCGTGGTCGCGTCCAGCATGGACTTCCGCTTTGCCGGCAACTACACCGGGCTGGAGACTTTCCCGGAAGCCGGTTCCGTGATCGGCTGGCGCGACGGCGAGCCGGTGAAGACGCCTTATCCGAATTGCGTCCTCGTCATGCCCTCGCTGCGGCAGCTGCGGCCCGGCGTGACCGTGGTGCGGTTCGGGCAATTGCTGGCTTGATCGACTTCCCTTTTCTTTACGTCTATCCCCTCCTTTGCGCGGACACGCTTGACTGCAAGCTGTCCGTGTTTTTTAAGTACCCACGCATAAAAAACTGTGAGATGGATGCGGTTCTGGCCGGATGCGATGCAAGGCGCTCGACCCGCCGCAGTGCGAGCACTGTAAGGGGAGAGCAACGCGGCAGCGCGCCGGCCAGAACCGCAGACACTCACAGTTTTTTATGCGTGGGTACTTAAGTCCACAAACATTAACGCGAAGGCCGGCTTGCAGCTGGTGCGTATTCCTCTTTTGCGCATACCGGAAAACCGGGGCCAATGATGCATGCCAAGTTATGTGTCGTTCCATGCCAGGTTATGCGTCGTTAATGTCAAGCTATGTGTCGCGCGACGCCGGTCAGCGGCCTTGACGATCCCGGGATAGGCGCTTACATTAATGACTCAATAGTAAGTTATTGGGATTTTCTGCATGAACATGCCCTGTCCGCTCAAAAGCAAGCCCCGGTGGGCGCGCCGCAAGGATGCCCGCCCGCAAGAATTGCTGGCTTCTGCACTCGACCTGTTCGTGGAGCGTGGCTATGCCGCGACGCGCCTCGACGATGTGGCTGCCCAGGCCGGCGTTTCCAAGGGAACGCTTTATCTCTATTTCGCCAACAAGGAAGAATTGTTCAAGGCCGTGGTACGGGAAAATGTGTTGCCTGTCATCGGCAAAGCGGAAGAAACCGTCAGCCATTACGAGGGAGCGAGCGCTGATTTATTCCGTGAAATCATGATGGGCTGGTGGGAACGCATCGGCAATACCAAATTGTCCGGCATTACCAAGTTGATGATGGCGGAATCGGGTAATTTCCCTGAAGTCGCGAAGTTCTACCATGAAGAAGTCATTTCGCGCGCCAATGCAATGATTATCGGCATGCTGGAACGCGGCATTGCACGTGGTGAATTCCGCAAGATAGATACGGCGCAAGCAATGAACATCGTGGTCGCGCCCATGCTCATGCTGATGATGTGGAAACACTCCTTCACTGCTTGCCGCGCGGAACCGATATCACCGCAAGAATACTTGCAGTGTTATACCGATCTGCTCTTGCATGGCTTGCTGAACGATAAATAAACAAACGGAAAAAGCTTCATGTTCAAACGTCGCGCATTCTGGATCATTATTGTTGCTGCCGTATTGGCCGCAGGTGTTGGCGCTGCAGTATTGAAAGACCGCGCGCAGAAGCCGGCGCAAGCGGCGCAGGCAAGCGCGCCTGCCACGCTTGAATTCCTGCAGAGCGACATTACGCGCGTCAAGCAGAGCGACTTGCGGCAAATACTGGTTGCGTCCGGTTCGCTGCGCGCCATCAATCAGGCCGCCGTCAAGGCCAAGGTCGCCGGTGAAGTGCGCGAGGTACTGGTGCGCGAAGGCGAAAGCGTCAAGGCGGGCCAGGTACTGGTCAGGATGGATGCGTCCGAATACCAGGCGCGCCAGGAACAGGCCAAAGGCGCCTTGATGGCGGCCCGCGGCCAACTCGATATCGCGACCAAGACCCGCGACAACAACAAGGCATTGCTGGCCAAGGGATTCATTTCGCAAAACGCATTCGACAATGCGGAAAGCCAGTATCGGATTGCGTTGGCCAATGTCGACTCCGCCAAGGGCGCGCTCGATGTGGCGCAAAAGTCGCTGGGCGACACCGTGATCCGGGCGCCGATCTCGGGCCTGGTCAGCAGCCGCACGATCCAGCCCGGTGAAAAAGTCTCGGCCGACAACCGCTTGCTGGATGTGGTCGATTTGCATCAGATGGAGATGGAAGCGGCGGTGCCGACCACCGACATCCTGAACATCCGGCTCGGCCAGGACGTGCAAATGACGGTGGAAGGTTTATCCACGCCGCTGGCCGGCAAGGTCGCGCGCATCAATCCCTCGACACAGGCAGGTTCGCGCTCGATCCTGGTGTATATCCAGGTCGATAACCCGCAAGGCGCGCTGCGGGTCGGCATGTTTGGCGAGGCGCAACTGACGCTGGCGAAAAAATCGGGCGTGCTGACGGTGCCGCAATCGGCGGTACAAACCAACGCCGGCAACAACAGCGTGTACGTCATCGAAAACGGCAAGCTGGAACAGAAGCCGGTGACGCTCGGCATCCGCGGCAATGATGGCGAAGGCGCCGCAGTCGAAGTCATCAGCGGGTTGTACGATGGCGCACACATCGTCAAGAGCAATCTCGGCAATCTGCGCGCCGGGACCTTGGTCAGGTTTGCGAACGCGGCGAATGCGGCGGCGGTCCAATCGCCCCAATAGCCGCCTGCTAGGGCCCGTCAAGGAATAAATTGTGCATTTTGGCGGCCACAGCTGGATGCAATGCAAGGCGCCCGACGCGACGCAGTGCGAGCACTGCTAGCGGCGGGCAACGCAGCAGTGCGCCAGCTTTGGCCAGCCAAAAGGTGCAATTTATTCCTT
>CAMLDH010000253.1 GCA_946478765.1 uncultured Oxalobacteraceae bacterium
TGATACATGCGAGGGTGGGGCGATGACATTTTTCTGGGATTGCATCCCAGCCTACTGATGATGCAATCTTCACATACACTGGGCGCTACACGGACTGACGCTAAAGTTGTCAGTCTTTCTCGGATTTTTATGTTTCCTGTTAAATCGGCTGATCTCCCGATCGCTAGGCCCCATGCGGCTTGTCGTCGGGTCAGCTTCCGTGCATAACGGCTTGCCGCTATGCATAACGGACAGGACAAGCCTGTTAAATATTCAGTTGGGTCGCACTCGGGCATGCCGATAGACATTCTTTCTGAACTCTCAAATCACGGTTACGCGGAACTGTGCGAGATCTTGAGTATTGAGGAAGCTGTTGCCGTCACCTCGATGCTCGGTGAAATAATTCCACTAAATGGGCAGGCGAATCAGAAGTTAATTCCCTTGTCCAGAGACGTAGCCACCTCACCTTCATTCAGCAAAAGGTATGGCTTTGAGGCTTTCCCATTACATACCGACACAGTCTTTTGGATGAAGCCTGCGCGGTTCGCTGTGTTCTTTATGGAAAGTGCCTCTCACACAGCAACCCGAGTGCTGGGGTCACAAGACACCGAGAAGCTGATAAATATTGCGAGGCGGAACAATCCCATATTCATAAGGCAGACCATAAGTGGACCAATCTACTCACGCCCTTGGAGTGAAGAGAATGGTGGGTGTGTGATATATGATCCGTGCTACATGCAACCCGAAAATCACGCAGCGAAAGACTTTGAGGGAGCAGTGCATAATATTTCGGCGCGCGCGAAGCGCATCATCTGGAGCGGAGCAAAGGCGTTAATTATTGACAATTGGCGCGTGCTACATGGGAGGGAAATTTGCAACGACGAGAATCGCGTTATTTTTCGATTTTATATAGTGTGTATAAATGAGTTGGGAGCGTGATGCGCTATGGTCCAAAGCAGTCCTTTTTATGCAAAAGGCCACCACACAAGACAAAGAAAGTCCCGAGTTCGGTCTTTGGGCCGCACTTGGACTTGAACTTTTGGCAAGAGCTGCTGTAGCAAAAACCAGCCCGGCACTGTTAGCCGAACCAGACAAAGAGCAAAAGAATCTGCTGCATGCATTGGGTATTAGCTCAAGTAACGCACCTAAGTCTATTTCGACTACACAAGTTCTTTCTCACTGTAAAATTCTTGTGCCCGCATTTACTGAAGACGAATATAAAACGGCCTCTTCCCTAGTAAATCGCAGGAATGAGGAGCTGCACACTGGCGCGGCAGCCTTTGCAACATTCCCACTGCAATCTTGGATTGGCGGATTCTTTCGCTGCTGCAAAATCCTTGCTGAACATCAAGGTGAGTCACTGGCCTCCCTTTTTGGTGCGGCAGAGGCTTCAATTGCAGAAGAAATTCTTGGCAAAGCTGAGAATAGCCTTGTGAGTCAGGTTAAGTCGTCTATAGCTGCTCACGCTCGTGTATTCGAATCTAAGGATGCTGACGTGCGCAGCAAACTTGCTGAGGATGCTTTGACTGAGGGCGAGAAGCTCTCACATCGAGGGCACCATCGCGTAACGTGCCCATCCTGCAAATGCACAGCTACTGTGCAAGGTACAACATACGGCGGCGAGAGACTAGAACATAAGGATGGAATGATAATTGTTCGAGAGAGTGTTATCCCAACCAAGTTCAGTTGTTCAGCCTGTGGTCTTAAATTGTCTGGGTATCAAGAGCTGGTTGCAGCAGGCGTTGGAGATCATTTCACAAACCGTTCCGAATATTCACCACCTGACTATTATGAACTCGTCGATCCAAATGATCACGAGACAATGGATAGGTATGCAGAAGATCACGGCTATTATCACTTCAGCAATGACTGAGCATCGGGGGGCGGCCCAACCTATCGTTCAACCGGACGGCCAAAAGCGTAGCTTTTGGCTTCCCTCGCTGACGCTCGGCGCCGGTTAACTCAAACGTTATACATAAGGACAATACGATGAGTGCAGCAAGAGTACCTGCGAAAAGTATATTAAGAAGGAAGCTGGATACTGCATACTTCTGTGATTGCTTCGATATGCCGATCAAGAATAACGATAGAACTGCTTTAGAACTTTATTTAGGGTCTGTGCGGCATACGCCAAAGTGGATCGATTTCCTGATGAGGATCAGGAACCGAGTTGTCGCCTTATTTGGATTGAAAGATCTTGGGCTATTAAGCGATGTGGAAAAAGCTAAAGATCCCGCTAGTTATAAGGTTGGCGACCGTGTGGGAATCTTCTCCATCGTTTCAATGACAGATCAAGAAGTTGTTCTTGGAGATGCGGACAAGCATTTGAGTGCGCAGGTATCGGTATATAAACATTCGGAACCCGAGCATAGGGTCTCAGTAACGACCATGGTGCATGTGAATAATCTTCTTGGACGAGTGTATCTTTTTTTCGTAGTACCCGTTCATAAAGTCATTGTGCCCTCTATGTTGGCGCGTATGGTTAAGGCTGCTGAAAATGCATAACGTGCCAATCAGCTCTGACGGCTTCGCCGCTGGCTATCTTGAGCGTTAGAAGCTCATGGCACTTCCTCGAATTCTGAAATGGGTATTTTGGGCAGTCGGTACGATTACGGTGCTATTAATTGCCATGGTTGCTTTACTCTCGTGGTTCTTTTCTGGACTGGTCGGCGAACCAAGTAAAGATGAAGTCGCCCGCGCTGTATCGCCAAACGGCGTTTTTGATGCTGTTCTTTTTGAAATTAATGGCGGTGCTACAACCTCGTTCGGGTACGAAGTCTATGTGGTTGAGCATGGCGCGAAGCCAAGCGGGGAACCAGCCGTGTTTCTCTATGAAGCCGTGCGAAACAAAAGCGCATATGGCTCTAACTTGAAATGGGAATCCCCTATGTTATTGGCGGTGGAATTCTTGAGCGCGAAAAGCAAGAAATTCCCTCAACCATCAGTTTCCATTGCTGGCCAGACAGTTGATCTTGTCGTCCGTGAGGGCATTGTTGATCCAGCGGCTCCGGGAGGGGGCATGCTTTACAACCTGCGTGGCCGGCGATGACAGTTTTTAACCCGGCAGTCGAGAGGGACGCCGATCAAGCGGCTTCTCTCCGAGCAGTCCGCCCCGCGCGGCACCCCCCCTCACTTTTACGTTAAACATCATGAACCAATTCGGTGAAGAGCGACCGTCTCGAAACGTGTTATTGCAAAGAGTTCGGAATCGCATCATTAAGTATCTTGATTTGGCGGCCTCATTCGAGGAGCAGAAGAAATACCAGTTATCCGTTCCAGAGGTCAATGTTCCGAACGAAGTGATCAACCAATGGGAAGACTGGGTAAGCCCTGAATGGAAGAATCAGCTTATTGAGCCGGTTTTCTCTAAAGCTGAACGAGAGGGCATCGAGGTCTTCTCACAGGTCTTGAAGACGGTTGCCGCTGACATCCCTGATCCCCTTCCTGCGCTTGATGTCCTTATTGGCATGCCGCAGTGGCATGCTTTACGAGATGGTGCGCATAGATTGTTAGAGATATTTTCTGTGCGTGGAAAATTGTCGGAGGAGCGCGATGATGTTTAACAATCCGATCGACACGGACGGCTACGCCGCCCTTCCCCTTGCACATTAGGTTTGTCGATGCGCTACTTCATCATTTTTCTTTTATTTGTAATGTCCTCGTTCGTCTCAGCGGCAGATTTTCAGGAGGGGCAAGTCTGGAAATACAAAGCACGTTTTGGGGAGGGAGACTCAACGATCACGATACTCAAGGTCGAGAACTACAAGGACCTTGGTTGCGTTGTTCATCTGCGAGTCGACAAAATCCAAATCAGAAATCCGGTGAGAGGCAATATGATTACGGATATTCCGCACCTCCCATTTAAGGAAGATGCGGTCAGACAGAGTGTTACGAAGCTGGTGCGTCGATTCCCCGCCGTGCCGGACTTTAAGGAGGGCTACGACACTTGGAAGCAGGCCTACCTTGCCGGTCAAGCTGGGGCGTTCGATACAACCGTCAGTAAGACCTTGGACGCGATGATTGGCGCCAAATGGGATGAGAAAAAATGAACCTAACTCGCAGTTGCACGCTGAGGAGTGGCTGCTGGTCGAATGGCCCGAAGGGGAAGCGGAGCCGACGAAATATTTTCTCTCCACCGGTCCAGCAGATGCAACACTGGAACAATTAGTCTTTGTCGCCAAGATGCGTTGGCGTATCGAACGGGACTACCAGGACCTCAAGCAGGAATTCGGCCTCGCGCATTACGAGGGTCGCGGCTGGCGTGACTTTCATCACCATGCCACCTTGTGCATTGCTGCCTACGGGTTTCTCATTGCTGAGCGGCTCTACCGTGACCGCGCTTTGTGACACAGTAAGACTAGGACTCGCGTAGCAATAAGTTAGGCAATTTTGCTGACCGTACCGGGATGCAATGCAAGGCGATACTCCTTTCGCTTGAATTCCCAGTTCGCCTAAGCAGTGCTCGCACTGCGTGGCGCCGTAGAGGAGTATTCGCTTGCAAGCGGATACCGTTTCGCAGGCGCGGGCCAATGCCCCACCAAACCCCTGCTTCACCGCCTTGCATTGCATCCCGCTACGGTCAGCAAAATTGCCTAACTTATTGCTGCGCGGGCCCTTACCAGACCCCAGTTTTAGCACACCGGTAAAACCATTCGCCAACAAAAAAGCGCGGCCAGGTCACCCTGCCGCGCTTTCCTTTTTCTCCCGCGCATAACGGGAGATGACTTTACTCCAGCATCAAGCCCCCAAGCGCTGCTCCAGCTGCGCCTTCGCCTCCACCAATTCCGCCGGCAGATGATGCTTCAGCTTGTCGAACAATTCCGCATGCAGCTTCAACTCCGCTTCCCAGGCCGACTTGTCGATCGATGTGATGCGATCGAATTTCTCTTGCGAGAATTCGAGGCCGTCCCATGTCAAATCGCCAAACGTCGGCGTCACGCCGAAGACGTTTTCGACGCCGCCGGCCTTGCCTTCGATGCGGTCCAGCATCCACTTCAACACGCGCATGTTGTCACCGAAGCCGGGCCAGACGAACTTGCCGTTCTCGTCGGTGCGGAACCAGTTGACGCAATAGATGCTCGGCAGCTCGGCGCCGGAGGTGGCAATCTTCTTGCCAATGTTGAGCCAGTGCTGGAAGTAGTCGCTCATGTTGTAACCCATGAACGGCAGCATCGCGAACGGGTCGCGGCGCACCACACCCATTTGGCCGGCCGCGGCAGCGGTGGTTTCGGAACCCATGGTCGCGGCCATGTATACGCCTTCGATCCAGTTGCGCGCTTCGGTCACCAACGGCACGGTCGTGGAGCGGCGGCCGCCGAAGATGAAGGCCGAGATCGGCACGCCGGCCGGATCGTCCCAGGCCGGATCGATCACCGGGTTTTGTGTTGCGGCGACGGTGAAGCGCGCGTTCGGATGGGCGGCTTTGCGACCGGTTTCCTTGGCCGACTCCGGTGTCCAGTCCTTGCCTTGCCAGTCGATCAGGTGCGACGGCGTTTCCTTGGTCATGCCTTCCCACCATACGTCGCCGTCGTCGGTCAGCGCGACGTTGGTGAAGATGGTGTTGGCGGTGAGCGATGCCATGCAGTTGGAGTTGGTCGCGGTGTTGGTGCCCGGCGCCACGCCGAAGTAGCCGGCTTCGGGATTGATCGCATACAGGCGGCCGTCGGCGCCCGGTTTGATCCACGCGATGTCGTCGCCGATGGTGGTGACTTTCCAGCCTTCGAAGGTCTTGGGCGGAATCAGCATCGCGAAGTTGGTCTTGCCGCAGGCGGATGGAAATGCCGCGGCGACGTAGTGCTTTTTGCCTTCTGGCGATTCGACGCCGAGGATCAGCATGTGTTCTGCCAGCCAGCCCTGGTCGCGGCCCATGGTGGACGCGATGCGCAGCGCGAAGCATT
>CAMLDH010000254.1 GCA_946478765.1 uncultured Oxalobacteraceae bacterium
CACTGCCGGGATTGTACCCTGCCGTGCCTCGATGGGACAGCAACCAATGCATTCAGACTTATACCAATCTGACCGCATAACGTGACAAATGGAATCGATGGATTTTTTCGGCTGGCAAGGGTGTAGCAGGGAATTCGGACAGCATGCTGTCCGCCTGCGTAACGGTCTGCGCTTGCAAGCGCAGACGCGCCCTGCAAGGGAGAGGAGGCGCCATAGCGAGCGCAGCCTGCCCCCGCGAAGGCGGGGGGCAACGACGAACAACGCAGTCAGACGGAAAAAGACGCGATTCCATGTCACGTTATGCGGTCAGATTGGTATTAGTCAGTTATGCCGTTTGAGCGCGCGCCAGCCGATATCGCGGCGGAACTGCATGCCGTCAAAATGAATCTGGTCGACCGCCTGATAGGCTTCTTTCTGTGCCATTTTCACGCTGTCGCCCAAACCGACCACACAGAGCACGCGTCCACCGGACGTGGCCAGCGTGTTGCCATTCAAGGTCGTGCCGGCATGGAACGTAATATGACTGTCCGTCTCCTGCGGGATGCCGGAAATCACATCGCCTTTGCGCGGCGCATCCGGATAGCCGGCCGCCGCCATCACAACGCCCAGTGCAGTGCGGCGGTCCCACTCCAGTTCGATTGCATCGAGCGTGCCGCTAACCGCATGTTCCATCACAGTCACGAGATCCGTCTTCAGGCGCGCCATGATCGGTTGTGTTTCCGGGTCGCCCATGCGGCAATTGAATTCCAGTGTCTTCGCATTGCCCTTGCTGTCAATCATCAGGCCGGCATACAGGAAACCGGTAAACGGAATGCCATCCTTGGCCATGCCCTGCACGGTCGGTATGATGATTTCGCGCATCACACGCGCATGCAGCGCGGGCGTGACGATCGGCGCCGGCGAATACGCACCCATGCCGCCGGTATTCGGACCTTCATCGTTATCCTGCAGGCGCTTGTGATCCTGGCTGGTAGCCAGCGGCAGGATGTTCTTGCCGTCCACCATGACGATGAAGCTGGCTTCTTCGCCCACCAGGAATTCTTCGATCACGACGCGCGCACCGGCATCGCCCAGCCGGTTATCGGACAACATCATGTCGACTGCGGCATGCGCTTCATGCAGATTCATGGCAACCACGACGCCTTTGCCGGCCGCCAGGCCGTCGGCCTTGATCACGATCGGCGCGCCTTTGCGGCTGACGTAATCGTGCGCGTCGGCGACCTTGGAGAAGGTCTGGTATTCCGCAGTCGGAATGCCATGGCGCTGCATGAACGCTTTGGCGAAATCCTTCGAGCTTTCCAGTTGCGCAGCTTCTTTGGTCGGACCGAAAATCTTCAATCCCTGATCGCGAAACACATTGACGATACCGGCGGCCAACGGCGTTTCCGGGCCAACTACGGTCAATGCAATATTTTCCTTTTGCACAAATTGCGCCAGCCACAGCGGGTCGGTGATGGGTATGTTTTCCAGGCGTCCGTCCAGCGCGGTGCCGCCGTTGCCCGGCGCGACATAGACCATTTGAATCCGCGTGGATTGCGCAAGCTTCCAAGCCAGGGCATGTTCACGGCCGCCTGAACCGACTACCAAAATTTTCATGAGAATGAATAAAAAACGGTTGCTTGAATGAGGTCTCGAATCGGTGGGTAATGCGCCACTTATGCGTCAATGACGGCGTTGGTATACACCTCTTGCACGTCGTCCAGATTTTCCAGCGCATCCAGTAGCTTTTGCATCTTGACTGCATCGTCGCCGGTAAACACAGTCTCGGTGGAGGGCTTCATCGTGACTTCGGCCACTTCCGGCTTGAACCCGGCTTTCTCCAGCGTTTCCTTGATGGCGGATAAATCATGCGGCGGGCAAATGACTTCAATGCCGCCTTCGTCGTCCGTCACCACGTCTTCAGCGCCGGCTTCCAGTGCCGCTTCCATCAGCGCATCTTCATTGGTGCCCGGCGCAAAGAACATCTGGCCGCAATGCGTAAACAGGAAGGCGACCGAACCCTCGGCACCCATGTTGCCGCCAAACTTCGAAAACGCGTGGCGCACTTCCGCCACTGTGCGCACCCGGTTGTCGGTCATGCAGTCGACGATGATGGCCGCGCCGTTGATGCCATACCCCTCGTAACGGATTTCTTCATAGTTGGCGCCATCGAGTCCGCCGGTGCCGCGCTGAATCGCGCGTGCGACGTTATCCTTCGGCATATTGGCATCGGCGGCTTTTTCCACCGCCAGACGCAGGCGCGGGTTGGTGGCGATATCGCCGCCGCCCAGACGTGCACCGACCGTGATTTCCTTGATCAAGCGGGTCCAGATCTTGCCGCGCTTGGCATCGGTTGCCGCTTTTTTATGCTTGATATTGGCCCATTTGCTATGTCCAGCCATGACGACTCTTTCCTAGGTGTGAATGGGTGACGGTGTGCCGGCAGGGCGCTCGGGAAAATGATTCGCCGCCGCAATCACGACTTTGGCCGCCCCTGAAACAATCCGCGATTTTACCATATGCCCCCCTCTCAAAAGCCGTCAAGATGCGCTAAAGGCGTGCAAAATCTGCTTCCGATAGACAAGATGGCGCGTGTGGAGAGGAGGTCACGGCACCCTCAAATCTATTGATTGCGGTTAACAGCGAGCGATTCGTTAAGCCTTTACAATCTGGGCATGACTGCCACTTCCCTGACTCGTACCGCGCAACAAACCTTCCTGGCCGGCTTGGCCATCGCGATTTCCGGCGCCGTCCTGTTTTCCACCAAAGCCATTGTGGCAAAGCTGATTTACCGGTACCAGGTCGATGCTGTGACCCTGATTGCATTCCGCATGCTGTTTTCGCTGCCGTTTTTTGCTGGGATCGCGCTATGGAAAGCGAAAACCGAAGCGCCGCTGACGAATGGGGATCGCGGCCGCATCGTGGTGCTGGGCTTGATCGGCTACTATCTATCGAGTTTTCTCGACTTTTTGGGATTGCAATATATTTCCGTAGGTCTGGAGCGTCTGATTTTGTTCCTGACGCCATCTTTCGTGCTGCTAATTGCGGTCTTCTTTTTGAAGAAAAAAATCGGTGTGCTGGAATGGATGGCGCTCGGCACCGCGTATCTGGGCACGGTACTGGTATTCATGCACGATGCGAAATTGGGCGGTGCCAATGTGGCGCTGGGCAGCGCATTCGTATTGGGAAGTGCGTTGTCCTACGCACTTTATTTGTTGGTCTCCGGTGAATTGGTTCGACGGGTCGGTGCATTGCGTCTGGTCGCGTATGCGATGTGCGTGTCGAGCGCGGCATGTATCTTACAGTTCTTTGTGCTCCGCCCGGCGTCGATGCTAGTGCAGCCGGCCGCGGTCTACGGCTTGTCGCTGGTTAATGCGGTGTTGTGCACCGTACTGCCGGTGTTTTTGACCATGATCGCGGTCGCGCGCATCGGGGCGGCGAGCACATCGCAAGCCGGCATGATCGGTCCGGTTGCCACATTGTTTTTAGGCGCCGTCATTCTGGGGGAGCCGATTACCGGCATTCAATTAGCCGGCACTGCATTGGTATTGACTGGCATTTATTTGTTATCCAGGAAAAAGACATAGGAGTTTCAATGGATCTCGGTATTCGTGGCAAACATGCGCTGGTGTGCGGCGCGAGCAAGGGCCTGGGTCGCGGTTGTGCCGAGGCATTGGCGGCCGAGGGCGTGCAAGTGACCCTGGTCGCGCGCAATACGGACACGCTGGAAGCGGCTGCCGCGGACATCCGGCGCAGCACCGGCGCCGTGGTCACGCCGGTCGCGTGCGATATCACGACGGCCGAAGGCCGCGCCAAGGCGCTCATTGCCTGTCCCCAGCCTGATATCCTGATCACGAACGCTGGCGGTCCGCCGTCTGGCGATTTTCGCAACTGGAGCCGTGACGACTGGATCGCGGCGCTCGATGCCAATATGCTGACGCCGATCGAATTGATCAAAGCCACGGTCGACGGCATGATCGCGCGCCGCTTCGGCCGTATCGTCAACATCACGTCCAGTGCGGTGAAAGCGCCGATTGATATATTGGGATTATCCAACGGCGCGCGCGCCGGTTTGACCGGTTTCGTCGCCGGGCTGGCGCGCAAAACCGTCATGCACAACGTTACGATCAACAACTTGCTGCCGGGGCCATTCGATACCGATCGCTTGAACGCTATATTGGCGGCGTCGGCCGCCGCGACCGGCAAAAGCCTGGAGGACATACGCGATGCCCGGCGCCTGCAGAATCCGGCGCAGCGTTTTGGCACGGCGGCCGAATTTGGCGCAGTCTGTGCATTTCTATGCAGCAGCCATGCAGGCTACATGACCGGGCAAAACATTTTGCTGGATGGTGGCGCTTATCCGGGAACATTTTAGAAACAAGCTATTTTTTAACATTACGTACACGGAGCCACGGTGAAAAAACGTATCGCATTGATTGCCCACGACAAGAAAAAAGACGATATGGTCGAATTGGCGGCGGAATATGCCAATTTCCTGCGCCAATGCATCGTGATGGCAACCGGCACCACCGGCAAGCGTCTGGCCGCAGAGGTCGGACTCACGATCGAGCGCAAATTATCCGGCCCTTTCGGCGGCGATCTGCAAATCGGCGCCGAGCTGGTGGAGGGCAAGATCGATTGCCTCGTGTTCCTGCGCGATCCAATGACGCCGCAGCCGCATGAGCCCGACATCAATGCGTTGGTGCGGGCATGCGACGTGCATAATGTCGCGTGTGCGACGAATATGTCGACCGCACGGCTGGTGTTGTCGCAACTCCAGTCGCCCCGTCATTCGCATTCTTGAACAAGCGAGTCCCCCATGCCTAAAGCAATCAGAATAGTCAAAACCGGTGGTCCCGAGGTGATGGAATATGTCGAGGTCGAGGTCGGCGATCCCGGGCCAGGAGAAGCGCGCGTGCGCCACGCGGCATGCGGACTGAATTACATCGACGTGTATTTTCGCAACGGCACCTATCCGCAACCGCTGCCGGCTGGTTTGGGCATGGAAGGCGCGGGCGTGGTGGAGGCGGTGGGCGAGGGCGTGTCGCATGTCAAGCCGGGCGACCGCGTCGCGTATGCCGGACGGCCGACCGGCGCCTATGCAGAAGTGCGCGTGATGCCGGCAGCGATTCTGGTGAACGTGCCGGATTCGATCGATTTCGACACAGCTGCCGCGATGATGCTGCAGGGCTTGACGGTGCAATACCTGTTTCGTCGTACCTTTGTGCTGCGCGGCGGGGAAACCATCCTGTTCCATGCAGCCGCGGGCGGCGTTGGTTTGATCGCCTGCCAGTGGGCAAGAGCGCTGGGCGTGACAGTAATCGGCACGGTCGGCTCCGACGAAAAGGCGGCACTGGCCAAGGCGCATGGTTGCACCCATACCATCAACTACAACAAAGAAAATTTTGTCGAACGCGTCAAGGACCTGACCGGCGGCAAAGGCGTGCCGGTGGTGTATGACTCGATCGGCAAGGATACGTTTACCGGTTCACTTGACTGCCTGGCGCCGCTCGGCATGATGGTGAGTTACGGCAGCGCTTCCGGACCGGTGCCGCCTTTCACCTTGAACGAACTCGCGTCGCGCGGTTCTCTCTTCATCACCCGCCCGACGCTATTTACTTACACGGCCAAACGCGACGATCTGGAGCTGATGGCGTCCGAACTGTTCGGCATGGTTGACAGCGGAAAAATCAACATCGATATTAATCAGCGTTATGCGCTGGAAGAGGTGGCGCAAGCGCATGCTGACCTGGAGTCGCGCAAGACGACCGGCTCCACCATCCTGATTCCTTGAGGCCGTGACATGAATGAGCAAGAACCGGTAGAGAACCCCATGAATCACCCGGAAGAACCGCCGATGGGAACAGACGACACGCCCAAATTCGGCCGTTT
>CAMLDH010000255.1 GCA_946478765.1 uncultured Oxalobacteraceae bacterium
CGATTCGCTTCCCAGATCGACACGGTCTCGCCGTCATCATGCAATATCCGCCAAGCAGTTGCACCCATTGCGGACCCGCCTGCACGGTATACTTGTGCGATGCGAGCCAATTCCAGTCCCGTCATCAGCAGCCAGACCGGCATCCACGATCATTTGAATGCGGTGGTCGCCCGGCACGCCGCCACCACCTTTCTGAAACCCGTGATGCCGTATAACCGTGCCGCATTCGATGCTGCTATTGCGGCATGGCAGGCCGCGGGTGCAAAGCCGCTGATTCTGGATGCGGGCTGTGGGGTCGGATTGTCGACACTCAATCTGGCGACGCAATTTCCCGACCATTTTGTGATCGGCGTCGATCAATCCGCACACCGGCTGGCACGCAATACGGTTTGGCCGGGTCCGCTGCCCTCCAACTGCATGCGGATACGCGCGGATATGGTGGACATCTGGCGACTGATGCAAGACGCCGACATCCATCCGGCCCGGCAATATGTGCTCTATCCCAATCCTTGGCCAAAGATGGGACAGCTGGGACGCCGCTGGCATGGACATCCGGTTTTTCCAACCATCGTTGCGCTGGGTGGCCATCTGGAATGCCGCAGCAATTGGCGCATCTATATCGAAGAATTTGCGGCAGCGCTGACACAACTGGGTCATGTCACGGCATGCGAGCCGTATTCGACGGCGGCGCCGATAACGCCGTTCGAGCAAAAGTATCTCGCGTCGGGTCATGCGCTGTGGCATTGTGAAACCCGGCTTGCCAAGGCATCGATGGGATACGCAAAATGAAAATCCACCGCCCAGTTTCCGCATCCGGAAACCGATCCGTGGCTGCCTAGAGCGGTTTGAGTGCCAGTGCAAGGGTAGCGAAAGCAGCCGCGCTGAGCGCCCAATGTTTTCTTCTGAGCCACTCGGCGCATGCTATGGCATACGTGATACTGTATTCCTTGACCTTTGCCTTGACCTGTTTATCAACACTTTTTGCTTGTCTGTTCAACACCATGTGTCAGCTTCTCGGAATGAACTGCAATGTCCCGACCGACATTGTATTCAGTTTCACCGGCTTCGCCACACGCGGCGGCCGTACCGACGTCCACAATGACGGTTGGGGCATCGCATTTTTTGAAGGCGCCGGGGTGCGTCATTTCGTCGATTATCAAGCCGCCATCGCGTCGCCGATCGCCGAACTGATCAAGCGTTGTCCGATTAAATCCAAGCATGTTATTGCGCATATTCGCAAAGCGACGCAAGGCCGTATCGCGTTGGAAAATTGCCACCCGTTCGTGCGCGAGTTATGGGGCCGCTATTGGGTATTTGCGCACAACGGTGATCTGAAGAATTTCAACCCGACGCTGGACGGCCCGTACCGCCCGGTCGGCACCACCGACAGTGAACTGGCATTCTGTTACCTGTTGCAGCAGTTGCGGCACCGCTTTCACGATACGCCGCCGGCGTTGCCTGAACTGACCGCCGCGCTGCACCAACTGACGCAGGAAATCGCATCGTACGGTCCGTTCAATCTGATGCTGTCCGACGGTTCCGCGCTTTTTGCGCATTGCTCGACCAATTTGTATTACATCGTGCGCCAGTACCCGTTCGCGACTGCCAAACTGTCGGATGAAGACATGACGGTCGATTTCTCGCAAGTGACGACGCCCGATGACCGCGTGGCGATTATCGTGACCGAACCGCTCACCACCAACGAGACATGGACGCAGTTTGAAGCGGGACAGTTGAAAGTATTTGTCGAAGGCGTGCCAGTTACCTGAACCAGCCACCCAAAGTAGTTGCTCCGCGCCACAAATCAGCCCGCCAGAACACAAATAGTTAGGAACGTGCGCGGAATAACTTCCCGATTTGGACGCGGCGGACGGGATGCAGTGCAAGGCGCCCCGAGTGCCGTGTAGCGAGCTACACAAACGAGGGGCAACGCGGCAATGCGCCCGTCTGCCGCGAGACAAATCGGGAAGTTATTTCGTGCACGTTCCTTAGTGGCAATATGAGAACATTGATTCTCGTAACAACTCGTAATAAGCTAACATATTTGCCTTAATTGCAATCAAGATTCCGAGTGGACAAGAACCACAAACTCAATGACTGTTACCGCACCTGCTGAAGCGCCGCCGCGAGGCTTGCGCGTCCGGGAATTTTTCCTGGCGCGCCAACCGATTCTGGATCGCAATCAGGATCTGGTCGCATATGAACTCTTGTTTCGCAATGCCCAAACCGGTCCGGCCAACATCACCAGCGACTTGTCGGCAACCGCAGCCGTCATCGCGCATGCATCCCAACTCGGCCTTAAAAAAGTCATCGGCGACTCGCTTGGATTCATCAATGTCGATGCTGCAGCGCTCATGAGCGACATTTTCCATTTCCTGCCACGCGAACAAGTGGTGCTGGAAATTGTTGAAACAATGAAGGTGACGCCCGAGATATTGGCGCGTATCGCCGAGTTGGTCGAGGCCGGATTCAAGTTCGCGCTGGACGACGTGATTACCGATTCGGAAGACGTGCAGCAATTGCTGCCGTTTGTCGACATTATCAAATTCGATCTGCGCGACATGCCCTTGTCCGCGCTGCTGAAACTGACGCCGCAATTCAAGGGATACAACAAGAAACTGTTGGCGGAAAAAGTGGAGACGCTGGAGCAATTCAATATCTGCCTCGAGCTCGGCTTCGATTATTTTCAAGGCTATTACTTTGCCAAGCCGCTCATCCTGAGCGGCAAAAAGTTGTCGCCGTCTCAGATGGCGGTCATGCAATTAATGACCCTGGTCATGTCAGATGCCTCCGACGCCGCAATCGAGCAAGTCATCAAGCGCGACGTATCGCTCGCCATCAATTTGCTGCGCCTGGTGAACACGCCGGCAATCGACGCCCAGCAACGCATCGACTCCCTCGGCCAGGCACTGCTCATCTTGGGCCGCCCGCAACTGCAGCGCTGGCTGCAAATCATGCTGTTCGCAGAACCGTGCAAAAAGGGCCGCAGCATGACGCCGTTGCTCACCCTCGCCACCACGCGCGGAAAATTGCTGGAGCTGATGGCCGAACGGCTGCGCCCTGAACAGCGCGCCATCGCCGACACGGCCTTTACGGTCGGCATCATGTCCTTGATGGATACGCTGTTCGGCCTGCCGATGGAAGATATTCTGGAACAGATTCCCGTTGTCGATGAAGTAGGCGATGCCCTGCTTTCCCACACTGGATTTTACGGCGATGCACTCAAGCTGGCCGAATATCTGGAACGCATGGAAGAAGCGGGCCCGCTACTGCTGCCGATGCTGAAAAAGTTGGCGCTGACGAGCAATGCCTTGTACGAGATGGAAATCGCCGCCTATGAATGGAGCGACAATATCGCGCGCAATCCATAGACGAAACCCGCCATTACACGAGTCCCGTCAATCCGAGCAATCCAGCCGCGGCCAGCAGCCACAACGGATGGATGCTGGTGCGAACCGCAAGTACGGCGGTTGCGGCCGAAATGCCGTAGCCGATCCAGTCGTGATCGGCGGCACGCGTCAGTACATAACCGCTGGCGAGAATCAAGCCGATCGTGATCGGCCCCAAGCTGGTCTGCACGACTGCACGCCAGCGCGCTTGCTGAAACCGCTGCCAGAATCGGGTAAAGCAAAACGTCAGCAAGGATGACGGAATACACATCCCCGCCGTTGCCACCAATGCGCCGGACAGCCCGGCCACTTTCCATCCAAGCAAACTCACAATCAACACATTGGGACCGGGCGCCGCTTGCGATAATGCGGCGAGCGCAACAAATTCGGCGCCGCTCATCCAACCGGTCAATTCGACGAATTGACGATGCATGTCGGGCAGCACCGCGTTGGCGCCGCCGATAGCCATCAACGACAACGCGGCAAAGTACCCGCCGATGTCAGCCAGGGACACAGTGTCGTTCATGGCTGCGTGCGCCAGGCCCATGCAATGCTGATCGGCGCCAGCACCGCCAATACCTTCAATAGCGGCCAGCCCAGCACACCGGCGCCGACCAAGGCCAGCAGCGTCATGCTGGCCGCATGCCACGAACGGCGCTGCTTGATGAGCATATTAAAACCCATCGCCACCACCAGCCCCGCGGTGGCAGCCGCAGTACTGCCGATGGCGCGCTGTATTGGCGCGATATGGCCGTAGTGTGTATAAAGCAGCGCCAGCAGCAGAATGATCGCGAGCGGCGCCAGCATCAACCCGGTGAACGCGAGCAGCGCGCCGATCGCGCCATGAAAGCGCGCGCCGACCATGATCGACACATTGACGACATTGGGCCCCGGCAGAATTTGCCCGAGGCTCAATGCATCGACAAATTCCTGGCTCGTCAGCCAGCCGCGCTGCTCGACCAGCATGCGCCGCGCCCACGGCAACACGCCGCCGAAACTCGACAGGCCCAAGACAAGAAAGCTGAAAAACAATGCCCGCCGCGTGACGTCGGGACTTGCAGAAGTGTCGAGTGGCTGGTCCATGCATAACGATACCATTTCAGGACCAGCCGGGAAATTCATTGCAAATTGGGCGCCAGCCAACGCTCGACGTCTTCCTTCTGCGCACCGCGCCGCGCCACCATGTCGTTCAACTGGTCGTCGTCAATCTTGCCGACATTGAAGTATTTCGATTCCGGATGCGCGAAGTAAAAGCCCGAGACCGATGCGCCGGGATACATCGCAAACGACTCGGTCAGTTGCATGCCGATTTCATCGCATTGCAACAGTTTGAACATGTCGGCTTTGACCGTGTGCTCCGGGCAGGCCGGATAACCCGGCGCCGGGCGAATGCCGCTGTACGCTTCCTTGATCAGCGCTTCGTTGGACAGCGCTTCCTCCGGCACATAACCCCACAAATCCTTACGCACGCGTTCATGCAAATGTTCGGCAAATGCTTCCGCCAGACGATCGGCCAGCGACTTCAGCATGATCGACGAATAATCGTCGTGCGCATCTTCAAAACGCTTTTCATGCTTCTCGATGCCGAGGCCCGCAGTCACGGCGAACAAGCCGATGTAATCGGCAATGCCGGACGATTTCGGCGCGATGAAATCGGCCAGGCATTGATTCGGACGCGCAATGCCGTCAATCACCGGCTTCACCGTTTGCTGACGCAAGCCGTAGTAGGTAAACGCGACCTGCGTGCGGGTTTCATCGGTATAAATTTCGATGTCGTCATCGTTGAGGCTATTGGCCGGCATCAATGCGATCACGCCATTGGCGCTCAACCAGCGGCCTTCGATCAATTTTTTGAGCAGCGCCTGGCCTTCTTCGAATACCTTACTGGCGGATTCGCCGACCACCGGATCTTTCAGGATCGCAGGATAAGGCCCGGCCAGATCCCAGGTCTGGAAAAACGGCCCCCAATCGATGTAGTGCGCAATCGTCGCCAGATCGACGTTCTTGAACACGCGGCGGCCGATGAACTTCGGTTTGACCGGCGCACATTGTCCGCTGAAGTCGAGTTCCATCTTGTTGCTGCGCGCAGCGGCCAGCGACAGCATCGGTACCGCTTTCTTGTTCGCATGCTGCTCGCGGATGCGCTGGTAATCGGTCGAGATATCTTCCAGGTATTGATCGCGCTGTTCCGGCGTCAATAGCGATTGCGCAACCGATACCGAGCGCGACGCATCCGGCACGTACACCACCGGGCCTTCGTAATTCTGCGCAATTTTCACGCGGTATGCGCGCGGCTGGTGGTGGCGCCGCCGATCAGCAGCGGAATCTTCAGCATGCGGAAATGCGGATCGCGCTGCATCTCTTTCGCGACATGCGCCATTTCTTCCAGCGACGGCGTGATCAGGCCGGACAATCCAATGATGTCGGCGTTTTCCGCTTTTGCTTTGGCAAGAATTTCGGAGCACGGCACCATCACGCCC
>CAMLDH010000256.1 GCA_946478765.1 uncultured Oxalobacteraceae bacterium
TTTCCGCGTCTTTCCAGTAGCCGCGCGCCAGTCCGACGCCGCCGATATACAGCTCGCCGGTGCTCCAGTCGGGCGCCGGCCGGCCCCATGCATCGAGCACATGCCACGGCTGGTTGGCCATGGGATAACCGTACGGGATGCTTTGCCACTCCGGATCGACCGCATCGATGTCGTAAAAAATCGACCAAATTGATGCTTCGGTCGCGCCGCCCAGGCTGACGATGCGCGCGTTCGGCGCGATCTTCCTGATGCGTGCAGGCAGGTCAACCGGTATCCAGTCGCCGCTCATCATCACCAGGCGCAAATCGGGCAACAGCGCACCGCGGTTCTCCGCCATCTCCGTCAACAGCAGCGCCAGGGGCGGCGCCGAATTCCAGACGCTCGCCTTCTCTTGCAGCAGCACGTCCAGCCAGTGCGACGGATTCAGCGCCTGTTCGGGATCGGGATACATCAGCGTGGCGCCTGCCGCGACCGAACCGAACAGGTCGTACACCGACAGATCGAAGCCGAACGACGACACGCCGAATATCCTGTCGTTCTCCGTGACGCCGAAACGCCGGTTGATATCGAGCACGGTATTGACTGCGCCTTGATGCTCGATCATCACGCCTTTCGGCCGGCCGGTCGAACCCGATGTATAAATCAGGTAGGCGAGATCGGCGGGCTGCGATATCCGCTCGTCCGGGAGATCGGCTACAGCGTGCAGGTGTTCTTCTTCAATCGGCAGGATCGTACTTGCGCCAACCGCGCCGAAGGCATCCAGATAGCGGCGCTGCACCAGCACGACCGCCGCTTCGCTGTTCTCGATGATGTAGCGCCGGCGCTCGTCGGGCAGTTCCGGATCGACCGGCACATATGCAGCGCCGGCCTGCACCACCGCGTGGACTGCCTGCACCAGCGCCGCGCCGCGTTCCGCCACGATCACGACGCACTTGCCGCGCACATCGGGAACCGCAGCGCGCAAGCGCTGTGCAAGCCTCGCACTGGCCCTCTGCAATGCCGCGTAATCGAGCGACTTGCCGCCGGCCCGCAGCGCGGTCTGTTGCGGCAAGCGGTTTGCGGCATCGCGCAGGAAATCGTCAAGGCAGACATCGGGGAGCGCCATGGCGGGCGGCGTGACCTTCTGTCGTGCCTCCGCCTGTTCGTGTGGCAGCAGAGCGAAGGCCCTGGCCTGCCATAGCGCCGGCTCGGCGCTCAGCCGTTCGAGCAGCGTATGGTAGGCCTGCTGCATGGCGTCGAGCACGCCCGGCAGGAAAAACTCTTCCAGAACGTCCCAGACGTAGTAGTAGCGGCCATCGTCCAGTTCGTTGAACTGATGGTCGAGCATGACTTGCGAGGTTTCCAGGCAGGCAAAGCTGGATTTCTTGAAATCATCCATGAACAGTCCGCTACCGACAACGAACGGGATGGCCGCAACGCCAAGGGCGCCTTTGCCCTTGTTCCATGCCTGCATCACCTGCATGCCGCCCCAGTGCAGACGCCGACCGTCGTGAATGACTTGCTCCTGCACGCGTCGCGCCCGCTCGACAAAGCTATCATCGGCCCGGAAATCGATTTCCAACGGATACAGCGACGCGAAATTGCCGATGATGTCGCGCATCTCCGGATGGATATCCAGACGCCGCGTCATCATGTTGCTGAGCACGAAATGCCGGCTGTTCGACCAGGCTGCCACGATCTCCGCATACACGGCAAAAATGGCATTGGACGGCGTCAGCCCGCATTGTGCTGCCTGCGTTTTGAAGGAAGACCATACCGGCGCCGAAAGATAGCCTTCCCGCCGTTGCAGGCGCGAGCGGCAGCGGCGGTTCATGCCGGTGCGTATGGGCAGGCTGGGCGGGTCCGGCAACAACGGCAGGCGTTCTTCCCAGTAGCGCTGTGCCGCCTTGCCCAAAGGGGATTTTGACAGCGTATCGAGAGCGACAACCGCGTCACGATACGACAGCGACAGCGCCGGCAGCTCTGTCGCCGGCTCCCGGTAATACAGGTTGACTTCGTGCAGCAGCTTGATCGTGCCATAACCATCGGAAAAGAAATTGTTATGGTTGTAGTGAATCCTCGCGCGCTGCCTTCCCTCTTCCAGCCAGAGGCTCACGCGCAGATCGATCCAGGGCCAGCGATCCAGCGGAAGCTCGGCGCGCATCATCTGCTGCCGCACCTCTGTCAAGGCTGGCGCAATGGAATCGTGAGCACGCTCGCGCAAATCAATTACCTGACAGCGCAAAGGCTCATGCTCGCGCACGGTTTGCAACTGTCCGTCCCGCGTGACGACGACAATTTCGCCGCGGTGACGCAGCAAGGCCTTGTTCCAGGCCTGTTCGTAGCGCGTGACATCAAGTCCGGCGACGTCTATTTCGTTGTAATAATGCGGACGCACATGGAATTCCATGTAGGGATCGTCCGCCATATAGAAGCCGAGCTGCAGGTCGTTCAACGGAAACGGCTGGTACAGATTCGCCGGGTCGGGAACGCAACGCGGCAACGGGAGATCCTGTGTCTCTTCCTGCTCGCGCAGCCATTGCAACAAAGCCGGTTTGTGCTGCACCAGCTGTTCGCGTAACGCCGGTGTCAAGGCGCCCGGCTGGGCCGCCAACTTCAATTGATCGCCTTCTCTCGACAAGGAAATGCCGCATCGGCGCAATTCCTGTAGAAGGCCAAGTAAATTCATTGCCACATCGTCTCCCTCGCTCCTCGTGCGCCAACGTTCCTTTTGTACTTCTTCGACGTTCTTTATGGCGCGCTATGACTCTTGTTTCGCTATAACTCTTGTTTACAACACGAATACTTCCTCATCTCCTTCCACGGCGCTCTGGCCACTTGTGTTATTCAGGCAGGTGAGCAGGACCTTTTGGTAAATCAGCTCCGCGACTTCGCCCACCGTTGCATTCCCTATCAACACATGGGTAGGCAGCTCTGCATTTACCCATGTCTTCACCCTGTTACGCAGCTCCATCGCCATCAAGGAATCAATGCCCAGCGATGAAAGGCGTACATTCTCCGTGTCGCCATCATCGGCAAGCGTGCCGATTTCCTGGCTGCGCAATACCTGGCGCAACAAGACGCACATCGAGCGTCGAATCTCGGCAATGGCAGCTTCACTTTCCATTTGCGCCAGTTCTTCGATGGTGCAAAGACGGTCGCGTTGATCGCTGCGCCCGGCGTCGGTCACCAGATTCCTCAGTGCGCTTGGAAGCACCGCGCCAAAAACGTTGTGGCCGAAATGCGACCAGTCGGCAGCTACCACAATCGTCTGGACGTCGACCGTCTGGGTCAGTACCCGGCGCAATGCATTGAAACCGTCGAACGGTGCAATGAAATGCAGCCCGATTCGCTCGAACCGCTGCGCCAAGCCCGGCTTGCCCGCCGCCAGGCCGATATCCGCCCATGGTCCCCAGTTGACGACCGTGCCGCACAAGCCCTGGCGCCGGCGCGCATAGGCCAGTGCATCCAGCATGCCGTTGGCAGCAGCGTAATTGCACTGACCGGACGATCCGATGGTCGACGCGACGGAAGAAAACAGCACGAACATGTCAAGCGGCTGCGTGCGCGTGTAGCGATCCAGCAGACAGGCGGAAGCCGCTTTCGCCATCAATACGCGTTGCCAGCTGTCATGGTCGATATCCGAGAGCGGGCGATCGTCCATCACCGTGGCGGCGTGGAACACGCCACGCAGCGGCTGCGCGTGCTGCGCGAGTTGGGCGCATAGCGCCGCAACGCTGTTTTCGATGCTGACATCGACGGATTGGAATTCGATCGCCACCCCACGCTTCTGCCATGTCTTTTTAAGCGTTTCCACCTCGGGGCCGGGAGTCTTGCGTTTGCTCACCAATACGATACGTCCCGCCCCTGCGGCTGCAAGCCAGTCCGCCAACGCCAAGCCAATGCCGCCGGCGCCCCCGGTGATCAAATAACTGCCGTCTGCCCGCAGACGAAGCTCTTCATCCAAGCCGTCCGTACGACGCGAAACCAGGCGCGCAATCCGTGCCTGTCCATGGCGAATCGTCAGTTCCGTTTCATCCGTGCCGTACAGATAAGAGCGGAGCAATGTGACTTCAGCATCCGCGGAAGAAGGGCCGATACCGATATGCCGCAGAATGAATCCGGTGTATTCCTGCGCCGCGGACCGCCACATCGCGTTGAGCGCGGATCGGACCAGCATGTTCTGCAGTTCGGCCTGAGGCGCTCCCGCATTCACCGTCATCAGGCAGATCGGAAATCCATGGGGAGCATCGGACAGGCCATGCAGATCGTCCAGCAGACGTTGCAGGCGTTCGCATATGGTCATGCAGTAGGCAATCGGGTCCTGCCCGGTCGGCAAAGGGGGAACGCAAAGCAGCAGGCCGTGAGCGGTAACGAGGGCGGTCTGATTCCAGCTGAGCGCCTCCCCCTGTTCCGGCACGACGGAATGCAGATCCGTCTCCAGGCACCAGCTTTCCGCCTTCAGCATTGCAAAGAACGGATGTTCTGCATCGCCCATGACAACGGCATGCCACGGCAGAACGGATTGCGCGGCGTCCTGATCATCGATGATCGGCGCGGGAAACCATTCAATACCGAAATGACTGGGCGGAACCGCTGCAGTCACGGCTTGCAGCGACGCAAGCGATACGGGCGTCAGCTGCAAGCCGACAATACGCGCCACATTCACGCCGTCTTTGCCAAAGATCATCAAGTCCGCAGTGACATGTCGCTCCTTTTGCGTCGGCGTCAAATGCGCCTCGACGAGCAGATCGGCGTCCAGCTTTCCATAGATATCGATGCTGTCGATGCAGGCCGGCAGCGGCATGTATCCCTCCCATCCCGCTTGCCCTTTGAGCAGAGCGCCGAGCGTCTGGAATGCGGCATCCAACAAGATGGGGGACAAGCGTTCTACCGGTTGTTCGCCCGCTGACTCGGGCAGCGCCAACCTTGCCCGGACGCGATTATCTGTCACTTCAAAGGCGCGCAACGCACGGAAGCATGGCCCGTAATCCAGCCCGTGCCGCGCCCAATCCGCATAAGACTGCGCGACTTTGTCGGGATTCTCTTCTTGCATGCGCCATGCGGCCTCGTCCGGCTTGGCATCGGCGAATTGATATAACGCTGCCGAAGCATGAAGTTCCCACGATTGCGTGGCATCCACCCATGCCATGATTTGTGCAGACCAGCCGCGGTCCTCGGTGCCGTCACCGTTTGCCACACTCTCGGTCCGCCGCAATATGGTCTGCACGCGCACGCCCTCTTCCGTCAACACCATTGGCCGCAAAAATTGCAATTCCCGTATCGACAGGTTTCCATGGTCCGACAGGAGCAGTTTCGCCTCCCCTGCTGCTTCGGCGATCAGGCTTGCATAGCCGGAACCCGGCATCACGCTTTTCCCGCTGAGACGGTGGTCTATAAGATAAGTCGCATTGCCGGGCAGAACGGTTCCAAAGCAGTGCATGTCCGGGACGGCCAATTCAATCCTGCGCCCCACCAGGGTGTTGACGCCGAGGGGCAGCAATGCAACAGGTTGTCTGGCCTCGCCGGCGCCGAACCAGTACGGCGCGCGGTCGAATGGATATTTCGGCAACGTCGGTTTCGGCGAATTCCTGTCCGGCTCGACCAGGCGCACGTCCATTCCATGCACGAAAAGCGCTCCCAGGGTGGCGCGGAAGCGCTGTGTTGCGCAGCCTTTCTCGATCGACGCGAGCCAGCGGAGTTGAGGAAACGCGCGTGCGCCAAGCCGCGACAGAACGGGCAAGGGGCCGATTTCGATGAAGGTGCCGGCACCCAGTTGGACCGCAGCCTCGATCGCATCGTGAAACAGCACGGGAGACCGAATTTGATTTACCCAGAGATCGGAAGAGCACACGTCTGAACTCCAGTCACCAAGGTCTAGCTCGTA
>CAMLDH010000257.1 GCA_946478765.1 uncultured Oxalobacteraceae bacterium
TGTGCGGAAGGGGGCCGAAAAAGTCGCCGACCCGCGCAAGGGCCACGTCGGCATGTTCCCGTCGGAGCCGCAGGAAAACATCCTCTACTTCGTGGAAAAGTTCTCGCCGAAGCTCGAGCCATGGCAGCGCGAGCTCGTCCGCATCGTTCGCAAGCTCGCGCAGTACTTTCATCCGCAGGCGCAGACGAAGGTGATGAACGAAGGCTGGGCCACGTTCTGGGTTAATTCCGATTCCACGGCCCAGTCAAAGCCCTGCACATCCTGACGGCCCGCCAGGAATGTCAATTGTGGCAAACGATCGTACGGGCGGGCGATCGGCGCCGCCGGATCCTGCAGCACCTGGTAATTCGATGCGCGCACGTCGGCGCTCCAGTACGTGCTCGCATAATTGAGGTTAGCATCGCGCAACAACAAGCGTTGCGAGCTGGTCGTGATGGTGCGCGAAAAATCGCTCGGATAGTCGTCATCCGAGGCAGCATTGATATTCCATGCCCCCGACAATCCGGGCGCCAGCGCTTGCGTATGCGTCGACGCGATCGCATAGCGGGTGGTCTTGGTCTGCTGGTCGTTGGGCAGGAATTCAAGCCGCGTTTCGCCGGAATACGTCTCGCTCAGATAACGCCCGTCCGCGCCGATTTGCAAGCCGCGGCGCGTAATGATATTCGGATACAGCGTCAAGTCGCGGTTGGGCGCGATGTTGAAATAATAGGGCACCGTGATTTCGAGGCCGCCCTTGTTGGTCGTGCCCATCGACGGCGGCAGCACGCCCGATTTGCGCGCATCCGACAAGGGGAAAGACATTGCCGGCGTGCCCAGAATCGGCACGCCCTTGAAATACACGATCGTCCTGGAAGCGGTACCGACGTCGCGCCCGGTATCGAGGTGCAGCGTATCCGATTTCAGGTACCAATCCGGGTCCGGCCCTTCGCACGTGCTATAGGTGCCATCGCTCACCAGCGCGCGGTCTTGCGCTTCGAAATCGATGCGCTCGGCCTGGCCCTGCGCATTGTTGCGCTCCAGGCGGTAAGTCGGATGCGATACATACCCTTGTCCGGCATCCAGCTTCAGCCGCAACGCATCGCCGGTATAGCGGTCGCCGAAGCGCTGCATGCGGATATGGCCGACAGCATCCACCTCATCCTCGGCGACGCGATAGGTCGCCTTGTCGGCATGGACCGTGGTGTCGCCGCGTGTGATTTCGACATCCCGCTCCATCACGATTTCACGATCAGGGCGGCCGCTCATCTGCTCGGCGCGGATGGTCGCCGGGAGGTCCTTGTCGTCGCTTTTGGCCGGGGTTGCCGCTTCCTGCGCGAACACCAGCGGCGGCACGGACGTGACGGCGACCACGGCGGTCATCACGTGAAGCAATCGTTGTGATTTGGGAAATGCTGAAAACCAAGTCATGAAAAGATGGGTTTAGGCATCGTTGCTAACAGCATAAGCAGGCGATTTTTTAAGATTAATCCCTTATTATAGGGGACTTCACCCCATTCAACCCGTTTGTCCAGGTCGTTCATGCCTTTACCTACTCCCCCAGATACCCGTCTTGCCCAGTTAAAACAATGGCTGGCAGCCTTGCCGTCGCCGTCGGTACAGCCCGACTCACTTCGGCCGGCGTCGTCGGATGCCAGTTTCCGGCGTTATTTCCGGATCGATGCCGCCGATGGCGCAACCTATATCGCGATGGATGCGCCGCCGCCGCAGGAAGATGTGCGCCCCTTCATCCATGTCGCCGAACTGTTCGGCAAATCCGGCATCTCGGTGCCGAAAGTGGTGGCGCAGGACGTCGAGCACGGATTCTTGCTGCTGTCCGACCTGGGGTCGACCACCTATTTGAATCAGCTCAATCAGGACACCGCGCACCCGCTTTATCTCGATGCGATCGATGCGCTGGTGCAGATCCAGGTGCAAAGCGAACCGGACGCATTGCCGGAATATGACCGCGCGCTGTTGTTGCGCGAACTGATGCTGTTTCCGGAGTGGTATATCGGCAAACATCTGGGCGTCACGCTATCGGATGCGCAAAGCGCGACCTTGAACAAGGTATTCGATGCGCTGCTCGCCAATAACCTGGCACAACCGCAGGTGTACGTGCACCGCGACTATCACTCGCGCAATCTGATGGTGATGGACAAAGGCAATCCGGGCATTCTGGACTTCCAGGATGCGGTGTACGGGCCGATTACCTATGACCTGGTGTCGCTGCTGCGCGACGCATATGTGCAGTGGGATGAAGAGATGGTGCTGGATTGGGCGATCCGTTACTGGGAGCGCGCCAAGCGTGCCGGCTTGCCGGTCAATCCGGACATCGACAACTTCTATCGCGATTTCGAATTCATGGGCGTGCAGCGTCACCTGAAAATTCTGGGCATCTTCGCGCGGCTCTATCATCGCGACGGCAAGGATGCCTACCTTAAGGATTTGCCTTTGGTAATGACCTACACGCGCAATGCGGCCAAGCGCTATAACGCGTTGATACCGCTGGTGCGGTTGCTCGATGAGCTGGAAGACAAGGCGCCGCAGGTAGGTTATACGTTTTAATTTCAACGGATCAGCACAATGAAAGCAATGATCTTCGCCGCCGGACGCGGCGAGCGGATGCGCCCGCTGACCGACACCTGCCCCAAGCCGTTGTTGAAGGTGCGCGGCCGGCCGCTGATCGCGTGGCATATCGTCAATCTGGTGCGCGCGGGGATCACCGACATCGTGATCAATCACGCGCACCTCGGCCAGATGATCGAAGACACGTTGGGGGACGGCAGCAAATTCGGCGCGCGCATCCGTTACTCTGCCGAAGGCACGGCACTGGAAACCGCCGGCGGCATCGCAAAGGCGCGCCATCTGCTCGACGACCAGCCGTTCGTTGCCGTCGCCGGCGATATCTATTGCCCGCATTTCGATTTCGAGCAGGTAAAAACCGTGCTCGAAGACAATGACATGTGGGGCAATCCGCACCCGGCCGACGCGCGCGATGTGGCCTGGCTCTATCTCGTGAAAAACCCGCCGCATCATCCGCAAGGCGATTTCGCATTGAACAGTTTTTCGATTGCCAATGAAGGCGAACCGCGCCATACCTTCTCCGGCATCGGCGTATATCGCCCCGAAATTTTCGATTCGGTTACGCCCGGCACATCGGCCAAGCTGGCGCCGCTGCTGCGCGAATACGCAACGCGCGGCCAGGTCGGCGGCGAACTGTACCGCGGCGACTGGACCGATGTCGGCACCGTCGAACGCCTGGCGCAACTCAATGCGCCGCTGACACAAGGAGCACGACCATGAGTGCATATGCGGCACGACGCGCAGCGCTGATCGCACAGATGCAGGCCAAGGGCGGTGGCGTGGCCATCATCCCGACTGCACCGGAAGCCAGACGCAATAGCGATTCCGATTATCCGTACCGGCACGACAGTTATTTTTACTATTTATCCGGCTTCACCGAGCCGGAAGCGGTGATCGTGCTGGTCGCCGGCAATCTCGTCACGGGCAAGACCGCGCAGACGATCCTGTTTTGCCGCGAAAAAAACATGGAACGCGAAATCTGGGACGGCTTCCGTTACGGTCCGCAAGCAGCGCGCGACGCCTTCGGGTTCGATGCGGCGTTTCCGATCGACGCGCTGGATGCCGAGATGCCGAAGCTGATGGCGGACATGCCGGCGCTGTTTTACGCGCTCGGCAGCGACAGCAAGCTCGATGCGCAAGTGCAAACGTGGCTGCAAGCGGTACGCAGGCAAAACCGCGCCGGCGTCACTGCGCCCACCGTCCTGCACGATGCGCACGCGCTGCTCGATGAAATGCGCCTGTTCAAGGATGCCGATGAAATCGCCGCCATGAAGCGCGCCGGCGCGATCTCTGCCGCAGCGCATGCACGCGCCATGCGCGCGTCGCGCCCCGGCTTGCACGAGTATCAGATCGAAGCGGAGTTGTTGCATGAATTCCGCAGGAACGGGTCCGACTTCCCTGCGTATACCTCGATCGTCGCTGCCGGCGCCAATGCGTGCGTGCTGCATTACCGCGCCGGCAATACGATACTGAAGGAAGGCGATCTGGTGCTGATCGATGCCGGTTGCGAATTCGACAGCTATGCGTCCGACATCACGCGCACCTACCCGGCCAACGGCAAGTTCAGCGCGCCACAAAAGACGTTGTACGAAATCGTGCTGGCGGCACAAGCTGCCGCGATCGAGGCAACCGGGCCGGGCAGGCGCTTCATCGACGGCCATGACGCTGCGGTGCGTGTGCTGGCGCAAGGCATGCTCGATACCGGCCTGCTCGACCGGAACAAGGTCGGCACCCTGGACGACGTGATTGCCAAAGGCGATTACCGGCAGTTTTACATGCATCGCACCGGGCACTGGATCGGCATGGATGTGCATGACGTCGGCGAGTACCGCGAATTGAACGAGGTGTCGTCGGGACCTGAAAAGCCGTGGCGCATACTGCGGCCCGGCATGGCGCTGACGGTGGAGCCGGGCATCTACGTGCGCCCCGCGCCCGGCGTGCCGGAACAGTACTGGAACATCGGCATCCGCATCGAAGACGACGTGCTGATTACCGAAGACGGCTGCGATGTGCTCAGCCGCGATGCACCGAAGACGGTGGCCGGCATCGAAACACTGATGAAGCGTTAGTATGTCGGACAGGTAGGGCGCATCGTGATGCGCCGGATGTTTCAACCATGCGGCGCATCACGATGCGCCCTACAAATTCAGCAACCTGTTTACACCTCAATGACAATTGACTTCGATATCGCAATCTGCGGCGCCGGACCGGTCGGTCTTGCGCTGGCGGCGATGCTCGTCAAGCGCGGCGCCGAACCGGCACGCATCGCACTGGTCGATGCGAAGGCGCTGGAACAAGCCGCGCAAGATCCGCGCTCGATCGCATTGTCGTACGGCAGCGGGCAAATCCTGCAGGATATCGGTGCGTGGCCGATCGCCGCCAGCGCGATCCATCAAATCCATGTATCGCGCCGCGGCCATTTCGGACGCACGCTGATCGATCGCGAAGAATACGCATTGCCGGCGCTCGGTTACGTGACGCGCTACGGCGCGCTGGTCACGTCGCTGGCGGCAATCACGTCCGGCATTGGCGTAACCACTGTGCGCCCGGCACAAGCGGCATCCACCACGGAGCGCGATACCCATGTCGAATTGCAACTGGCCGATGGCAGGAAATTCACGACCAGTATCCTGGTGCAAGCCGAAGGCGGCGTGTTCTCCGACCAGAGCGCCAAATCGCTGCGGCGCGCTTACGACCAGACCGCGCTGGTGGCGCAGGTGCGCACCAGCGCGCCCATTGCCCATCGCGCATTCGAGCGGTTTACCGATGAAGGGCCGCTCGCCTTATTGCCGCAGGACGACGGCTATGCATTGGTGTGGTGCGCACGGCCGGCCAGCGTCGAAAAACTCGTCGCGCTCTCCGATGCGGCATTTTTGACAGCGCTGGAAAGCGCGTTCGGCACGCGCCTGGGCCGCTTCCTCAGCGTGTCGCAACGCAATGCCTACCCGCTGGGATTGAACGCGCATCCCGCGACCTCGGCCAGGACGGTTGCGATCGGCAATGCGGCGCAAACCCTGCATCCGGTCGCAGGCCAAGGGCTCAACCTCGGCTTGCGCGACGCGATCGTACTGGCACGGCTGCTGGCGCAAGAGGCGACGCCTGCGATGCTGGCGCATTTTGCGCGCGTGCGCCAATCCGACCGCAGTCTCACCATCAGCTTGACCGATGCGATGGCGCGCGTGTTTGCCAGCGCGCCGGACGGTGCTTTTTCGCAAACCGTGCTCGGACTTTCACTGGGCATCGTCGATGCATTCAAGCCGGCCAAGCGTCTGCTGGCGGA
>CAMLDH010000258.1 GCA_946478765.1 uncultured Oxalobacteraceae bacterium
TCCAGTGCCGTGTTCTATGCCGGCTACCAATTGGTGATCAAGGATGCGCGTAGCCAGTATTCCACCGCGCGCCTGATGGCATGGAGCACCAGCGTCACCGCATTGGCCTTGCTGCCGTTCGCACTCATTTCTTCCGGAGCGTTCTGGCCTGCATCGGCGGCGGGCTGGCTGCCGCTGCTGGCATTGGCGCTGGTCGCGCAAATCGGCGGGCAAACGGTGATCGCCTATGCGTCCGCCCATTTGCCGGCGTCTTTATCGTCGGTCAGCCTGTTGATCCAGCCGCTGACCGCAACGATTGCGGCATGGATACTGTTTCACGAGGCGATCGGGCCGCTGCAGATGGCCGGCGGCGCGTTGCTGTTATGGGGTATTTATTTATCGAAGCGGGGGAGTTAGCATTGAGCCTATTGATCCTATCGAGCGCCACATCCGGCCCGCGTGATTTCCGCAATTCTTATGCCTGATCCTGTCTCCCCATTTACGGCCAAAACCGATTGCTTCGCACTGCTCGACGACCGCGACGCCAACCCGGTCAATCCGCAGTCGCGGCTATACACCGGCCACGTCGGCACGCTCTATTGTCGGCATGCCGCGGAATTGCCTGCGATGCTGGAGCAGATGCAACGGGCATTGCTGCAAGGACGGCACGCGGTCGGTTTATTCAGCTATGAGCTGGGCGCCGAACTGCAGCGTATCCTGCCGCGCGAAAACAATCCGGCATTGACCCAGATCTTGCTGTTCGAACGCTGCGACCGGCTGGCGGCAGAGCAGGTCACGTCGTGGCTCGACGAGCGTGAACAGGCGGCGCAGCGTGCCGGCGGCAATGCGAGCCGGCGCGACGCCGGCATTGCGCGTGTGCACAGCAGTGTGACTGAAGCGGAATTCACCGAGGCAATCGACCGCATCCACGCGTATATCGAGGCGGGCGATACCTACCAGATCAACTACACCTACCGGGTACGCTTCGATGCGTTCGGCACGCTCTACGCGCTCTATCGCCGCTTGCGCGCGCGCCAGCCGGTGCCGTACGGCGCGCTGGTCGCGTTGCCGGATGGACGCGCGCTGCTGTCGATGTCGCCGGAACTATTCGTGCGGCATGCGCAAGGCGAACTCGTGACGCGCCCGATGAAGGGCACGGCCGCCGCCAGCGGCGACGCGCAGCAGGATGCGGCGCGCGCTGCGGCGCTGGCAGCCGACCCGAAAAATCGCGCGGAAAATCTGATGATCGTCGATCTGTTGCGCAACGATCTCGGCCGCGTCGCGCAATTCGGCAGCGTCAAGGTGCCGCAGCTGTTCGACGTCCAACGCTACAGCAGCGTGCTGCAGATGACGTCGACGGTACAGGCGCGTTTGCGGGACGATGTCAGCCTGGCGGATATGTTCGCGGCGCTATATCCGTGCGGCTCGATTACCGGCGCACCCAAGCGCCGCACCATGCAAATCATTCGCGAATTGGAACCCGATGCGCGCGGTTTCTACACCGGGGCGATCGGCTGGCTCGATGCGCCTGCGGCAGAACAACGCATCGGCGATTTTTGCCTGTCGGTGCCGATCCGCACGCTGGTGCTGGAAGCGCCGGGAGACGACGGCGTGCGAGCCGGCGAAATGGGCGTCGGCGCCGGCATTGTGCACGACAGCGACGCGGCGGACGAGTATGCGGAATGCCGTCTCAAGGCGCGTTTTCTGACCGGCTTGAGCAACGACTTCGCGTTGTTTGAAACCATGCATGCCACGCGCCAGGACGGATGCCGCCATCTGGAACGGCATCTGCAGCGGCTGCATGCATCGGCAATGTATTTCGGCTTCGTTTATGCAGAAGAAAATATTCTGCGGACGGTGCAAACGACCTGCGCTGCGCTACCGCCGGATGGCGCACATCGGCTACGGCTTGCATTGAATCAGGCCGGCGTTTGCACGGTGCAAACCGCACCGCTGCATGTGTTGTCTACACCGGTGCGCGTACTTCTGGCAACGCAACCGACCGAGGCCGGCGACCTGTTTTTGCGCCACAAGAGCACGGTGCGCGACCGCTACGATGCAGCCTGGCGCGCAGCGGAAGCGCCGGGGGCATTCGACATGCTGTTTTTCAATACGGACGGCGAGTTGACGGAAGGCGCGCGCAGCAATGTGTTTGTCAAACTGGCCGGGCGCTGGACGACACCGCCGCTGGCGTGCGGCTTGCTGCCGGGCGTGATGCGCGCGGTATTGCTGGCCGACCCGGCGTGGAACGCTACCGAGCGGCGACTGACATTGGACGATCTGCGCGCCGCGCAAGAGATCGTGATTTGTAATGCGCTGCGCGGCGTGTTGCCGGCTATTGTGGCCTGGGACCATGATGGTAGTATTTGACGCTTTAGCCGCACGGCGCCAGCACACCGGAATCAGGTACAAATGGATAACCAATTCTTCGAAAAGCCGATTCTCAATTCGCCTTACGCGTATCCTTCCCGACATTGGGAACTGGATGACAGTGGAGACCGTGGCACGTTGTAACGGTTTGAATCCGACACTCTCACCCATCATCAATGTAAAGCAGGAGTAGAAGCATGAAAACCGACCTGATCCAAACACTGACCGCCACCTTCGAGGCGCATGCGCAGCAAACAGACGGCGGGATCGAATTTTGGTTGGCCCGTGATCTGCAGCATCTACTCGGCTACACGAAATGGGACAACTTCCTGAATGTCGTTTCCAAGGCAAAAACCGCCTGTGAAGTTTCTGAGCATCAGGTGACAGACCATTTTGCCGACGTCGGGAAAATGGTCGATCTGGGCTCTGGCAGTCAGCGCCAGGTGGATGACATCATGCTCACCCGCTACGCCTGTTACCTGATTGCTCAAAACGGCGACTCCAAGAAACCTGAAATCGCCTTTTCCCAAACCTACTTTGCGAGCCAGACTCGTCGCGCGGAATTGATCGAGCAGCGCCTGCTGGAGGCAGAACGCCTATCGGCCAGAAAGAAACTCACCGAGACGGAAAAGGAATTGTCCGACGTTATCTATGAACATACCGGCGGCAATCAAAACTTCGCCATCATCCGTAGCAAGGGGGATCAAGCTCTCTTCGGCAAAACCACACAAGCCATGAAATCCCAATGGAAAGTACCGGATAGCCGCCCCCTTGCCGACTTCGCGCCCACCATTATCCTGAAGGCAAAGGATTTTGCCACCGAGATCACCATCTTCAACGCCCGCGAGCACAAACTTGCGAGTGAAACGGCCATCTCCAGCGAACACATCACCAACAACGAAGCCGTCCGCAAGACCCTGATCGAACGCGGCATTCGCCCCGAGAGTCTGCCAGCCGCAGAAGACATCAAAAAAGTCGAACGTCGCCTTGCTTCCGATGAGAAGAGGGCCTTGAAAAATCCCGACGCGCTCGACTCCTGAAAACCACCCCAAGACATCATGACTACCACATGCAAGCACCTGACGTTGATGCTATCGGGAAAGCAGTTGAATCTTTGCGTCGCCAAACCCGAAATAAAACGCTGTCTTTGCCGCCTGGGAAAACTTGGGGGAACGTTTCTGCAAATGTATTTAGCGTGGTAAATGGTAAGCGTATCTTGTTCGAGAATGACAATTCGCTTTTCCAACAGCTACGGAATGGGAATCCGTCAGTAAAGCTCATTCGCAATGAGATCGCAATGAGATCGCAATGAGATCGCAATGAGATCGCAATGAGTATGGACTCAGATGAAATTCATGAAGATGCGCATCGGTTCATCGGCAAGGTAATTGCGCTGACTGGTAATAACTGACTTGGTTCAGGGCCGTAGAGTCCAGCATGAGGGCAATTCTTGGCATGCAAGTTTTTAGCGTTGCACTACAAAGAATGCTTCAGTCAAAATCGATATGATTGCTGCGATTGACGCTTCTTCAGAAAGTTGCAATAGTTAACTTGCGAAGGGGGAGGGCAATTGGCAGTGCGGTACTACGCTCGCAACGTCACTCTGAAACAACTTCCTCGCTCGCGCGGCAGACAAATCACCTCGCCGCCATGCCTGCGCGCAATCTGCCTGACTAAGCTCAATCCCAAACCGACGCCGCCATCGCGTTCGCGTGCGCCCGGCAGCCGGTAAAACGGCGCGAAGATATTTTCCCGCTCTTGCGGCGGTATGCCGTTGCCGCCATCGCACACGTCCAGTTGCACGGTGCCGGCTGCGGTGTCGCCTGAAGCCGCGCCGAGCACGACATCGATCGCAGTGCCGTCGCCATGGCGCTTCGCATTTTCAAGCAGGTTGCGCACCATCCGGCGCAATAACTTCGGATCACCCCGCAGATTGACCGTGTGCGCTGCAAACTGCGCATCGACCTTGGCACATTCTTCCGCCACCAGCGCCGTAAAATCGATCGCTTCGGAGACCGGCGCCGCATCGGCCGCCGCATCGAGCCGGCTGGCCAGCAAAATCTCGTCGATCAGTTGATCCAGTTCGCCGATATTGCGCGTCAATTCGACATGCATATCGGATTGCGGCGAGGCGGGCATCAATTCCACCGCCATGCGGATGCGCGCCAATGGCGAACGTAATTCATGCGATGCATTCGCCAGCAGATTTTTTTGCGCGGTGATCAGCGTCTCGATGCGCGCGGCGGAGCGGTTGAAACTTTCGGCCAGGCGCGCCACCTCGTCATTTCCTTCCACCGCTACGCGAATGGATAGTTGTCCCGCACCCAATGCATCGACGCTGGTCTGCAGGCGTTCCAGCCGCCGCGTCAGGCGGCGCACGATCGGAAAGGCGCCGATGCCGACCGCCAGCGCGATGATGGCCAACGCGGCGATCAAGCCGATCGGCGGCCGGTGCGGCGGGCGGATGCGCTGTCCCACCAGCCAGCGGCCATCCGGCAGCTTCAACGCGAATACCGGCGGATGCCCGCCCAGCCAGCCGTTACTGGTTTGTGCCGAGTCGGGCGGCGGCAGGGGGCGTCCCACGGACGCAATCTTGTCGCCGTTCGGTGCATGCAGCGCCAGGTCGGCGTGCATGCGCGGGTGCCAGTGCGATAAGGCCGCTTGCTGCGCTTCGCGCGATGCGGTAGCCGGCGGCAAGCTCTCGGCGGCAAATTCGGCAAACGTTTCCAGGTGCTGGCCCACCTGCGCCGGATCCGGATTCAGTCGCCATGCTGCGGCAAACAGAATCGCAACGATCGCGAGGCTGACCAGCACCGCCAGATAGATGCGGATATACAGCCGCTGCGACCAGCTCGATCGCGTAAAAAATTCAAACATCCTGCGCCTTCGCGAACACGTAACCGGCGCCGCGCACGGTGATGATCCGCTTGGGATGCTTCGGGTCGTCTTCGATGGCCGCGCGCAGGCGGCCGATGTGCACGTCGATCGAGCGGTCGAAGGCTTCCAGTGGTTCGCCCTTGAGTGTATCCATCAATTGTTCGCGTGACAGTACCCGGCCGGCACGTTCGGCCATCACGACCAGCAAATCGAATTGATACGCGGTCACCGCGCGTTCCTGTCCGTCCAGCCGCAATGCGCGCGCATCGAGGTCGATTTCCAGGCGGCCGAAGCGCAGCACGCGCGGTGCCGCCATCGCTTGGCCCTGCTGCCGCCGCAATACCGCACGCAAGCGTGCCAGCAACTCGCGCGGCTCGAATGGTTTGGGTACATAGTCGTCAGCGCCCAGCTCCAACCCCACCACGCGATCCATCGGATCGCCCTTGGCGGTCAGCATCACGATTGGAGTGGCGCCGATCGGCGGCGCTTGCGCGCGAATTTGCCGGCATACCTGCAGGCCATCGGCATCCGGCAGCATCAGGTCGAGCAGAATCAGTGCAAACGGATGCGCCGGCGCGGCAAGCTGCAACTGCGCGAGACCATCG
>CAMLDH010000259.1 GCA_946478765.1 uncultured Oxalobacteraceae bacterium
GCACCCTACTCCTTTCTATTTTTCACGACACAAATAATTTTGCGTGATTGCTTAGATCAGTTGGGGACAGAGTACGCAAGCTTAACTCTTTCCCGCAATGCCTAATCTGTTCTGTTCTCATTGGAGACCTCATGAAATTCCGCTTCCCGATCGTCATCATTGACGAAGACTTCCGCTCTGAAAATACTTCCGGCCTGGGCATCCGCGCGCTGGCGGAAGCGATGGAAAAAGAAGGCATGGAAGTGCTGGGCGTGACCAGCTACGGCGACCTGTCGCAGTTCGCGCAGCAGCAGTCGCGCGCCTCCGCCTTCATCCTGTCGATCGACGATGAAGAATTCGGCGCTGGTTCGTTTGAAGAAACCGACCATGCGCTCAAGTCGCTGCGCGCTTTCGTCGAAGAGATTCGCTACAAGAATGCCGACATCCCGATTTACCTGTACGGCGAAACCCGCACCTCGCGCCATATTCCGAACGACATCCTGCGCGAACTGCATGGTTTCATCCACATGTTCGAGGACACGCCCGAATTTGTGGCGCGTCACATCATCCGCGAAGCGAAATCGTATCTGGACAGCCTGGCGCCACCGTTTTTCCGGGCACTGGTGCATTACGCCAATGACGGCTCGTATTCATGGCATTGCCCGGGACACTCCGGCGGCGTCGCCTTCCTGAAGTCGCCGATCGGCCAGATGTTTCACCAGTTCTTCGGCGAGAACATGTTGCGCGCCGACGTCTGCAACGCAGTCGAAGAACTCGGTCAACTGCTCGACCACACCGGACCGGTCGCCGCATCCGAGCGCAACGCCGCGCGCATCTTCAACGCCGACCACTGCTATTTCGTCACCAACGGCACGTCGACCTCGAACAAGATGGTATGGCACTCGACAGTTGCGCCCGGCGACATCGTGGTGGTCGATCGCAATTGCCACAAGTCGATCCTGCACTCGATCATCATGACCGGCGCAATTCCGGTGTTCCTGATGCCGACCCGCAATCACCTCGGCATCATCGGTCCGATTCCGCTGGACGAATTCAAGCTGGAAAACATCCAGAAAAAGATCGACGCGAATCCGTTCGCGCGCGAAGCGAAAAACAAGAAGCCGCGCATCCTGACCATCACGCAATCGACTTACGACGGCGTGGTGTACAACGTCGAAACCCTGAAGGAAATGCTGGACGGCCAGATCGACACGCTGCATTTCGACGAAGCGTGGCTGCCGCATGCGACCTTCCACGATTTTTACAAAAACATGCACGCAATCGGCAAGGACCGGCCGCGCGCCAAAGAGTCGATGATTTTTTCGACGCAGTCGACGCACAAGCTGCTGGCCGGCCTGTCGCAGGCGTCGCAGATCCTGGTGCGCGAATCCGAAACCGTCAAGCTCGACCAGGATGCGTTCAACGAAGCGTATCTGATGCACACATCGACCTCGCCGCAGTATTCGATCATCGCATCGTGCGACGTGGCCGCCGCGATGATGGAAGCGCCGGGCGGCACCGCGCTGGTCGAAGAAAGCATTCTGGAAGCGCTCGATTTCCGCCGCGCGATGCGCAAGGTCGATCAGGAATGGGGTCAGGACTGGTGGTTCCAGGTGTGGGGTCCGGACAAATTGTCCGAAGACGGCATCGGCACGCAGGAAGACTGGATGATCAATGCCGAGGATGACTGGCACGGCTTCGGCAAGCTGGCGCCGGGCTTCAACATGCTCGACCCGATCAAGGCCACGATTGTGACGCCGGGGCTGTCGCTGGACGGCAAATTCGGCGACACCGGGATTCCGGCGTCGATCGTCACCAAGTATCTCGCCGAGCATGGCGTGATCGTCGAAAAAGCGGGCCTGTACTCGTTCTTCATCATGTTCACGATCGGCATCACCAAGGGCCGCTGGAACACGCTGCTGACCGCGCTGCAGCAGTTCAAGGACGACTACGACAAGAACCAGCCGATGTGGCGCATCCTGCCCGAATTTGCCGCCGCCAATCCGCGCTACGAGCGCAGCGGTCTGCGCGACCTGTCGCACCAGATCCACGGCATGTACAAGTCCTACGACGTGGCGCGCCTGACGACCGAGATGTATTTATCCGACATGCAGCCGGCGATGAAACCGTCGGATGCGTTTGCCAAGATGGCGCACCGCGAGATCGACCGGGTACCGATCGACGAGCTGGAAGGCCGCGTGACGTCGATTCTGCTGACGCCTTACCCGCCGGGCATTCCTTTGCTGATTCCGGGCGAGCGCTTCAACAAGACGATCGTCGACTATCTGAAGTTTGCGCGTGATTTCAATGAAAAGTTTCCGGGCTTCGAGACCGACGTGCATGGCCTGGTCACCCGCGAAGTCGATGGCAAACGCGGCTATTTCGTGGATTGCGTGAGATAGTGGTTTGAGCGGGCAGTTCGCAAGCTGGATTGCGCCGCCCTTGTTCGGCGGCCAGCTTGCGGATCAGGCAGAAATTAACCGCGAACGACGATTTTCCCCTCCTCATCGAGCTTCACCGTCGAACCGCGCATATCGTCTTTCGCCTCCCAAACCTGCTTGCCGATACGGATTTCTACCCCGTAGTGCATCATCCTGGCCACTTCTACCCGGGCTTTATCGAGCGAATCGTCTTTGGCTTTTTCGCCATTGCCAAGCTGATTCACTTCATTGGTCAGCTGATTGATATCTCCCACCAATTGATGACGCGTGCGCTCGACTTTTTCGCGGACGCCGCCCTCGCCTTTCTTGGGGTTATGCTCGAAAAAGGCAAGCAATTTAAGGACTTTATCCAGTTCCTCCATCTTGCCTTTCAACGTCTGTTCCTTGCCCACGCGCTTCTTGTCCTGGAATGGATCGAAACCCACCTGTACCCGGGTCTTGATGCCGGCCGAAGAGCCCAGGATTGTCGCCTTGACAAGTATCATGGCCTGCGTCAGTCCGCCGCTGATCTGGCCGCCTGCGGCGCCGGATTTGCCGACCACAATCTTGTTGCGTGCAATAAGCTCACACTGGCGCGCAGCGCGGTCAATCAGGATGGAATCGCCTGCCTCGATGCGCGCATTCTCCATGAAAAGCGCCTGCACCGAACCTTCACAGCGAATTCTTGCAGTAGTCGCCGGAAGCGCATGGGAGCCGGACAGGGTATCGGAGTGGCCGATAATGCCGGCAGAAACGACAACATTGCCGCCGGCGACAATCTCCGCCGCCTCTACCGTCCCGCCCACAAGAACATCGCCTGTTACATTCAATCGCATGCCGGCCTTGACGTCGCCTTTCACACGGAGGGTGCCTTCAAAGGTGATATTACCGGTACGCAGGTTCACGTCAGGCACCTCCACCACGGGATTGACGCTAACGCCGTTTGCCGTCAGCATTGGCTGGCCTGCGCAAGCCGCAATCAGCAAATCGGGGTCGTTCTGATCCAGCGCAGCGCCTTGTATCACATTGCCAAACGGTACGTCAGGAAACTGCTGGGCAGCAATCTCCTGATTCTTGATATCGATCCCGTTCTTGCCGGCGACCGCAGGAATGCGCCGCATGAGCGGATCGCCGGGCTGAACCAGCAGCAGGTGGCAAAGGTCGCTGTGCTCGACATCCGCAAGCGCGTCTTCGCCGGCCGCTGGGGCCTCGCTGCGATCGAACAGGTTCTCGAAGCGGCAGGCGACGCCCTCCTGCGGCATGTCGCCTCTGGCAATCGCCACGTCGGCGCAATAGCCGGCGGCGAATGCACTCTTGATCTCATCGTGAAGAATGCCGTACACGACGCCTTTGTCGCTTAGGACAGCCATCACCGCCGCGACGTCCACCGCCTTGCCGCCCTGCGGCGGCACCAGTGTCAGCCATGCCGTCATCAAGTCCTCGGCCAAACGCACCGAGAATGTGCCGTCGCGGCGCCCTCCGACAATCGCGCCCACTGGCTGCTTGGCCGTGCTGCAACGGACGAGAAAGTCGTCGAGCGCCTCGTCGTCGAGGTAATAACCGTCCCATCCATGATCCGCCAAAGCCTGCGTGAATATTGCAAGATCCGGCGGCGCCCCGCCAGCCGGGTCGAATTTGGCACGCAATTGGCCACTGTTTTCATCGAGCAAAATCGACAGCGCTTGTGGAGTCGGTGTGCCCATCAGAATTCCCCAATCAGTGTGGATGGTATCTTTGTTGTAATCGGAGCGGCTGTGCGCTTGATGAAGGCGGTCAAAAGCAATGTCATTATCATTATCCCGCACGGAGTGGCATTGGATTGCACGAAAATAATCGGCGCTTATCAAGCGCAAACCCGGATCTGTTCACGCTACCGATCTGCCGGTCACAATGCCCATATCCATTGTTCGGTATAACGGCATATACGCCCGATAGCTGAACACTTGGATGAATATTAATTTGCATATTACTATAAGGCAAATTGTTCTCCATAGGGAAGATGAGAGTTTGGCCGAGATAAGAGTTTGGCCGAGGTCAGGTCTTTGGCAGCGTCACGCCGCATTGCCCCTGATATTTTCCGCCGCGATCCTTGTACGAAGTTTCACACACTTCGTCGCTTTCAAAAAACAACACCTGCGCGCAGCCTTCCCCTGCATAAATCTTGGCCGGCAGCGGTGTGGTATTGGAAAACTCCAGCGTCACGTAACCTTCCCATTCCGGCTCGAACGGCGTGACGTTGACGATGATGCCGCAACGCGCGTAGGTCGATTTTCCCAGGCAGATCGTCAGTACGCTGCGCGGAATGCGAAAATATTCCATCGTGCGTGCCAGCGCAAAGGAATTGGGCGGAATAATGCAGACATCGCCCTTGAAATCGACAAACGATTTTTCGTCGAAATTCTTTGGGTCGACGATGGTGGAATTGATGTTGGTAAAAATCTTGAATTCATCGGCACAACGGATATCGTAGCCATAGGATGAAGTGCCGTAGCTGACGATCTTGTGGCCGTCCCGATGGCGCACCTGGCCCGGTTCGAACGGCTCGATCATGGCGGTTTCCTGCGCCATGCGGCGGATCCATTTGTCGGATTTGATAGACATTCTTCTCTCTTGATTAAATGATCACAGATTGAAACGCAGGATGGCGCTGTACTGCACCGACGCTCCCCTTTGACCCGTTTGATGGATCGCCTGCGGATTTTACGTGAAATCGTGGTATTCCCTGCCAAAGAGCGGGCACCCAGATCAAAAAATGCCTGAAAAAAGAGCGCCGCAACGGGACCGCACAAGCGCGGGAAGTTGAAGCTGATGGATGCTGCCACCGCAACCTGACATCAACGCTGCATCGACTCCCACACCTTCTGCAAACGCTTGACCGATACCGGCATCGGCGTGCGCAACTCCTGCGCAAACAAGGACACGCGCAATTCCTCCAGCAGCCAGCGGAATTCGATCATCTTCGGATCGCCATTCCTTCCGCCGTGGCGCTCCTTCAACGCGCGCTGCCACGGGGTCGCGACCTGTGCCCATTCGGCCATCAAGCGCGTGTCGCGCGCAGGGTCGGCGCGCAGCTTTTCCAGCCGCACATTGATCGCTTTCAGGTAGCGTGGGAAATGCGCCAGTTGCACATAGTCGTTTTCAACAATGAAGCGCTTGCCGACCAGCGCCTGCAATTGCGACTGGATATCTGCGGCTGCCTGCGCATGCGCCTTGATTCCCTGCAGCTTCTTCGGCAACGTGGTGTATTCGGCCAGAATCTGCGCCGCCAGCCGTGCGATTTCGTTGACCAGCAGGCCGAGGCGCGATTTGCCTTCATCCTTGCGTGCATCGAATTCGGCGGCGTTCTTCGGCAACGGCTCTTGCAGGCAGGCGCCATCCAGACCAGCCTGCATCAGTTGGTCGCGCAGTTCATCCAGCGAA
>CAMLDH010000260.1 GCA_946478765.1 uncultured Oxalobacteraceae bacterium
TCGCGTGACGGCTGCGTTTCCTTTTCCTCCCGTTTAGGCGCTTGCGGCCGATTGCCGAACAGCCTATCCCATAGGCTCCTGGTGTCCTCGACCTCCAGCGAGCGGACGCCGTTTCCATTCGCATATTCGTCATACATCCAGTCGCCATCGGCCTGCGTCAGTCCGGCCGGCACCGGCCGCTGCATTTCCGCTTTCCCGCGCAGCGCCACACGCATGTAATCGATCCAGATCGGCAGCGCGACGGTGGCCCCGAACTCGCGGCCGCCCAGCGACTTCGGCTTGTCGTATCCCATCCACGCGACCGCAACCGTATCGCCGCCATAGCCGGCGAACCAGCCATCCATCGCATCGTCGGTGGTGCCGGTCTTGCCGGCAAGATCGCCGCGTCCGAGCCGCTGGCTGGCGAGATAGCCGGTGCCGGAGCGCACTACATCGCGCAGCATGGTGTCCATAATGAACGCGTTGCGCACGTCGAGCACGCGGGTGCTTTCCCGGTCGGCGTCGACCGTCTTGTTTTCCAGAAGCACGTTGCCGCGTGCATCGGTCACTTTCTGGATCAGTCTGGAGGTGACCTGATAACCGCCGTTGGCGAATACCGCATAGGCGCCGGCCATCTGCAAGGGCGTAACGGCCCCTGTGCCGAGCGCCATCGTCAGATTGGACGGCTGCCGGCTTGCGTCAAATCCGAAACGCGTAAGGTACTGCTGCGCGTAAGGCGGCGTGATCGCGTGCAGGATGCGGATCGAGACCAGGTTCTTCGAGCGCTTCAGGCCGGTGCGCATCGTCACCGGGCCATCGGCCTTGCCGTCATCGTTTTGCGGGTCCCAGGCTTGGCCGCCGGTATCGGATACGGCCATCGCAAGCGGTGCATCGTTGATCATGGTGGCGGGCGAAAAGCCTTTTTCCAATGCTGCGGAGTAGATGAAAGGCTTGATGCTGGAGCCGGGCTGACGCCATGCCTGCGTCACATGGTCGAGCTTGTTGAAGGTGAAATCGAAGCCGCCGACCAGCGCACGATACGAGCCGTCCTGCGCATTGAGCGCGACGAATGCGGCTGCGACGTCGGGCAACTGGGTGATCGCCCATTTTTTCTTCGCGTCGCGCGTCACGCGAATGACGGCGCCGGCACGAATGCGATTCTGCGCCGCTGCCTTGGCGCTCAATGCGGATGCGGCAAAACGCAGGCCATCGCCGCTGATCTCGATGATGTCGCCTGACAAGGTTGCGGCGCGCACCGCTCTGGGCGATGCAGCAATCACGACCGCCGATTGCAGCTCGTCGCTGTCGGGGTGCTTGAGCAGTATTTCCGCGATGGCTTGCTGGCGTTCGTCATCGTCTTCCGGCAGTTCGATGAAGGCTTCGGGGCCGCGATAGCCGTGGCGGCGGTCGTAGTCGAGTACGCCGCGCCGCACCGCTTCATACGCCGCGTCCTGGTCGGCTTTGGTGAGCGTGGTGATGACGTTGAAGCCGCGCGTGTAGATGTCTTCCTTGTACTGGGCGTACATGAACTGCCGCACTTGCTCGGCCGCATATTCGGCATGGGTGGTGAAGCGATGGCTATTGCCGCGGGCGGTGATTTTTTCTGCGACTGCCTTTTCGTATTGCGTCGGCGTGATGTAGTCGAGATCGCGCATGCGCCTCAACACTTGCAATTGACGCTGCCTGGCGCGCATGGGATTGACCACCGGATTGGCGGCGGCGGGCGCCTGCGGCAATCCGGCCAGCATCGCCGCTTCGGCAATGCTCAGGTTTTGCACCGGCTTGCCGAAGTAGGTGCGCGCCGCACTGCCGAAGCCGTAGGCACGCTCGCCGAGATAAATCTGGTTCATGTACAGTTCGAGGATCTGGTCTTTCGACAGCTTTTCTTCGATCCTGAATGCGAGCATGATTTCGCTGATCTTGCGTGCGTAGGTTTTTTTCCGGCTCAGGAAAAACTCGCGCGCCACCTGCATGGTGATGGTGGAGGCGCCTTGTGAGCGGCTGTTGCGCAGGTTCGCGAGGCCGGCGCGCAATACGCCGGGGTAGTACACGCCGCCATGTGCATAAAAATGATCGTCCTCGATCGCGATGACCGCCTTTTTCATGACCGCGGGCATCTGGGCGATCGGCACGAAGTCGCGGTGCTCTTCGCCGAATTCGCCGATCAATACCTGGTCGGCGGTGAAGACGCGCAACGGAATCTTGGGCTGATAATCGACCAGTCCATCCATCGCCGGCAGCATCGGCAAGACGATCAGAAACGCGTAGACGACCAGCAGCAGGCCGGCAAACGCGAGGGCGGCGAACGGCGCCAGGAGCGCGTAGAAGATGCGCATTTTCAACGGCTGCCTGGACCAGTTTTTCAGATATGACGAGAGCAACGAAACCCACCGCATTGCAATTTCCTGTTAGTGTGCGCAGCGCCACTCTAACAGATGGGGTTCACGGATCTTGTGACATTTTGAAACAGCGCTTGCAGAGTGAAAACGGATGAATTCCGTAGATTGCCCACTGGATAAACGTAGGCGCTAAAGCCCCCCTACCCTACCGGAACATAATGTCCTACCGCGCCGCGTTATCACGGGACAATTCAGCCATCCCGCTCAGCAACTCGATCGGCAGCGGAAAAACAATGGTGGACGCTTTGTCGCCGGCAATATTGGCCAGCGTCTGCATATAGCGCAATTGCATTGCACCCGACTGTTGCGCCAGCACTTGCGCAGCCTGCATCAGCTTTTCCGATGCCTGCAATTCCCCTTCCGCATGGATCACCTTGGCGCGCCGCTCGCGTTCGGCTTCCGCTTGCCGCGCAATCGCGCGTATCATCGATTCGTCCAGGTCGACGTGCTTGATCTCGACGTTGGCGACCTTGATGCCCCACACATCGGTTTGCGTATCGAGCACCTGCTGGATATCGAGGTTGAGCCGTTCGCGTTCAGCCAGCATTTCATCCAGTTCATGCTTGCCGAGTACCGCGCGCAGCGTGGTCTGCGCGAGTTGGCTGGTTGCCTCGAAAAAATTCGCGACCTGGATGATGGCCTTCTCCGGATCGACCACACGGAAATACACCACCGCGTTGACTTTCACCGAGACGTTATCGCGCGAGATCACGTCTTGCGTCGGCACGTCCAGCACCACGGTGCGCAAGTCGACGCGCACCATTTGCTGGAGCGCCGGAATCAGGAGCACCAGCCCCGGCCCTTTCACCTTCCAGAAGCGGCCCAACTGAAACACGACGCCGCGCTCGTACTCGCGCAGGATGCGAATGGACGAAGCGAGCAACGCGATCAGCAGCACCAGAAGACCGCTGAACCCGAATTGGAAAAACATGGTTATTCTCCTTTGTCGTAATTGACGATCGGCGCGACTTCCAGCACCAATCCATTGCGCGCGATCACGCGCACTTTCTGCCCGCGCCGCAACGGCGTGTTGCTGACCACGCGCCAATTCTCGCTATGGACGCGGGCCCAGCCTTCACCCGCGGCATCGGCCACGATTTCTGCGACAGCGCCGATGAGCTCATTACTCCCTATTACCACCGCGCGCCGGCGTGTTTTCAATACGATGCCGACGATGGCGGCAATCAATAGCGCGTTCAGCAGCGCGATGGTGATAATCAATCCGATCGGGATGCCGAAGCCGGGCAGTTCGGTGTCGATCAGGATCACGGCGCCGATGACAAAAGCGATGATGCCGCCCAGCCCGAGCGAGCCGAAGCTCGGCAGGAACGCTTCCGCCACCATGAAGCCGATGCCAAGCATAATGAGCGCCAGACCGGCGTAGTTCACGGGCAGCAGTTGCAGCGCGTATAGGCCGAGCAGCAGGCAGATGCCGCCGAGCACGCCAGGCAAGACCATGCCGGGGCTCATGAATTCGAAGATCAATCCGTAGATGCCGATTGCCATCAGGATCAGCGCGATGCTGGGATCGGTGATGACGGCGAGCAGCTTGGCGCGCCAGTCCGGCTGGTAATTCACAATGGATGCGCCGCCTGTCTGCAGCAATTTTTCCTGTCCTTGCACATTCACTTTCTTGCCGTCCAGCTGGTGCAGCAGATTGGCAAGATCGGGCGCGACGTATTCGACCACATGCAATTTCAATGCATCGTCAGCTGACAGGCTCACGGCTTCACGCACTGCCCGCTCGGCCCATTCCATATTGCGTCCCCGCATTTGCGCCAATCCGCGAATGTAGGCGGCGGCATCGTTGACTTGCTTGCGGTTCATCGGCTCGGTCAGCGGGCCGGCGGGTGCCTTGTCGTCTTTCGCATTGCGTTCATTTTTAGGCTGGCTGGGCGCGGGCTTGTCCGGTTCCGATGGCGCGCCGAGTTGGACCGGCGTCGCGGCGCCCAGATTGGTGCCCGGCGCCATCGCGGCAATATGGCTGGCGTAGAGGATGTAGGTGCCGGCACTGGCAGCGCGCGCGCCGCTGGGGGCGCCATAGCGTGCAACCGGCACCGGCGCCGCGAGGATGGCCTTGATGATGGTTCGCATCGAGGTATCCAGTCCGCCCGGCGTATCGATCTTGAGCACCACCAGTTGCGCGCCGTCGCGCGCAGCATGGGCGATGCCGCGAGCGGCATAATCGGCAGTGGCCGGACCGATCGCACCTTCGACCGTCAACACGGTCACGGGCTTGGCAGCGGCGATCAGCCCGGCCGACAGCATGGTCAAGATGAGCGCGAAAGCAATCCGAAAAATGAAGTGTCCAATCCTCATCATAAACAGGTGATTCATGCGCTCGCCCGATGGAGGGTGCCGGGCCCCTGATGACTTGGCGGCCATACCGGCCTGTTACTTGATCCCGACCACCATGGAATCGGGTCCGCCAAGTGCTCTACCCGCGTCTTTTGGAATCATGTACATCTTGGCTTTTATTGCATCATTAGATAGCAATAAATCACTGAAGATTGCGTCATGTCAGATAAAAGGATTTGCCCGTGGACAGCTTGCTTTTTTCCAGGGCAAACGTGCCGCCATCTGCAGTGCTTTCTTGCTGTAGAAATTCGGCGAAACGATCAAGGCTGGAGTAGCCCCGGAAATCCCGGCAGCCCTTGGGATTGTAGCCATAACCAAACAGGCAGCCATTGCTTGGCTTCACAATGCTAAAGCTTCGGTAGAATGCCAGTACCATTTAGCAAGTGGATTCAATGGGATATGCAACGCTTCAGTCGTGATTCGATTCTTGTTTCTTGTACTTACAAAACTTACAAAACGGGGGAATGATATGAATGTCGCAAATTGGAGAATCGGCACGCGCTTGGGTTTCGGGTTTTCTTGCGTGCTCGGGTTATTGATGCTGTTGAGCGGCATCGGCATCTGGCGCTTGCAGACCGCCGGCAACCTGACCGACGAGATGGTGAATCAGGCGTTGAGGAAGGAGCGCCTGGTGACGGAATGGCATAGCGCGACTCAGGTGAATGGCGCCAGAACGTTTGAACTGGTGGCGAGTACGGATGCTGCACGTCAAAAAGCGTTGCAGGACAAGATCAAGGGCACCAGTCAGCGCATTACCGAAATACAGGACCAACTGGGGCACATGGACAAGAGCAGCGCCGAGGCAGCCTTGTTCACCGATATCGCGGACAAGCGTAATGTCTATCGCAGCGCGCGCGAGGCGGTCATCAATGCGCAAAAGCAAGGCAATGCAGAGAACGTGAAAGAACTTGTGAATGCCCGTCTTGAACCGGCGCTTGACGCTTATCTCGCCGTGATCAACCAGCTGACCTTGCATCATGCCGCAGTGGTCTCGGCGATCTCCGGCAATGTGGTGCAACAGTATCGGACCGGCCAGTGGTGGATGGGATCGTTGGGCTGCATCGCGCTGGCGGTCGGTA
>CAMLDH010000261.1 GCA_946478765.1 uncultured Oxalobacteraceae bacterium
CTCCAGCTATTGGACAATCAGCAATTCGCTAGGCTCCCTCGTGCGTAAGGTCAGTAATTTAAATTAGTGTCCTGAACCGTAAGCACCCGATAAAGTCATCTTGAGCTGCACTTCTGCAGTAAGGATCATGGTGTCCACTTAAAAACAGGTGGATACCATGACAGAAACGAAATCCGTACGCAGCCCACCCCTTAAAGCTTCATAGCCTTGGATCGCGCATGCCCTGTCAAGATGGGATTACCGTGCGCTTACCTTGAACATCATGTGCGTAACAGTCGGGCAGTAGACCCGCGTGCAGTTTGGATTTCTAAAGTCCAACCGTGGAGGTATTCCAAGTGCATGCTCAACAATCTCGGAAGTGCCACTTGCCGTTTGAGCTGACTACGCGTTCAGATCTGCCCAGCTTGCACTGACACTCGGCGCTGCTGTTCTCTAAAGCGAATGGCCAGCCAACTCTACTCGGTTGGTGTCTGGTGTCGAAGTTAGATCGTTCAGTCCGACCGAATATGCGCACGCCATCGGCAACCGTTCCTAGTAGGAACAGCTTGAATTTGATGTGATATCACGGGCATGGTGTGCATGATACGGAAATTAAAAACTGTAGTGTTCCCGGTCATAGCGATCGATAGGCGATGAGACAAAATGATAGCTTCCGCATGTTAATCCGCTTACTGACAAGGTAATGTGCAACAACCGGAGGTACTGGTTTTAGCGCGATGCTCCTTTTGAGGATAGAGCTATAGAAATCCGCTAAAGAGCAAATTGATTGAAGTTTAGGCGCTAGATTGAGGTTGTTAAATCGACGTTCCTAATAGGAACGCATATGGGTAGCCGAAGCAATGCCCTGGCGCGTCATTCTGAAACATAAAAACATTTTTAGAAAAAAAGAAAAAAAATCTTTAAAAGTAAAAATGATTGTCGTACACTGTCAGAAATCAATTCTGAAAGGGTGCCATGACACAACTCCGCGATTTTGCTTTGCGCAGTAGCCAAGCCCATCGTCTCTTCCGTGATCAGCTAACACTTGAGCAGCTGAAGTCCTTCAAGTCGACCGCAATCGGCGGTCAAGATGATGGCAAAGGAAGCTATCACTACAAGTATTCGCTGCAGGACCAGCGGCTGCTTCGCCTGGCGTTGGCAAAGCATTTCAACCTAGTACGTCCTGCAGGAGTTTTGCCACCCTTATTTGTCGGACGCATTGCAAAAGGTGGGACTGGAAAAACGACGACCTGCGGTAACGTTGGCGCGATCGAGGCACAAATGGGATTTCGTGTCTTGGAGATCGATGGGGATCCGCAAGCAAGTCTGACGACCCTGCATGGAATTGATCCGAACACGACCGAAGATATCATCACAATCGGCCACATGATGGACAAGACCGAGAACGGGCGTAAACCGAATGACGATTTCGTCCGTTCTGGTATTCGCCAGGTATATGCGAACGGTATGCACGACATCATTTGCTCGGATATCACGCTAGCAGATTTTGACGCCAGAATGGCCGGCGGAGCGGCACCGGAGCGGAAGTTCATGAGTTTCTTGAACGCTCATAAGAAGGTATTTTGCGAGTACGACGTAATCATCGTTGATTGCGCGCCGGGTTCCACTCTGTTGTCGTACAACTTCATGTTTGCCGCTAATAAAGTCCTCGCTCCTGTATGGCTGGAAGGTCAATCCTTGAAGGCCCTCGAACTTTTGCTTAGCAACATTAGTGAGCTGAATGAAATCGACAATGGCGGTCGGACGATTGAGTTGGTCGCGAACGGCTACCATCCCACTTATAAGCATTGCCGGGACTCGCTGTTCACGCTCCAGAGGGTTTATGGCTTGGATCCAGAGACCGGCGAGCCGCTGTTCCCGGGTTGCGTTCTCAATGAAAACGTGATTCCGCAATATGCTGGCTTCGGCCGACAGGTTGATGTACACAATCCGGAGGAATCGCAGCCCTTGGCCGAGAAAGAGCCGAATTGTGATGCCGTCACGGCCCTTGTTGATCTGACCTTATCCCTCAACGTCAAATACGGGGTCATGGTAGCAAGCGAAGCTCTGGCGTCGGTGGCTGTGCCTGAATTCCCTGTGGCTCAAGCGGAAACGGTTGCCAAGTCGGCCTCGAAAGCATCGAAAGCGGTTAAACGCGTAGGAGTACGTCATGGATAATCTGAAAAAAGGGCACAAGCGATCCGGCTTGCTTGGTAATCGGGCCGGCGCGGCTTCTCCAGAAACGACACCTACAGCACAGAGCGCTTACGTGGCCAGGATGAAGTCGCTGGCGTTGGGCGCTCCGACGTCAACATCAAAGGATCAAGTGTCAGCTGCCATGGGGGCGGCGCATCCTGAAACTTCTACCGAGAGACTTGGTGATGACGTGCAGGCTGGCATAGGTCTCGAAGCGTCCGGCGCAATGCCGATCGCCAGTCATGCGCCTGTGAGCGAGCAAAAGGTTGGACAGCTTGTGATGTTGCGTGTTCGTTCAATCAAGCCGAGCCCGTATCAACCGCGGGTAAAGCTGGACCCAGAACACGTTGCTGAGATCGCGGAGAGCGTGCGCGTCGACACACTGAACGATCCGATCACAGTTCGGCCTTACATTCGCAAGGAAGGGGGCGACGAAAATTGGGAGTATGAGCTCGTATCGGGTGAGAATCGTCTAGAAGGATTCAAGCTCTTGGGTGAGGAGTTTATCCCGGCGATCATCAAACTGTACGATGACTTCCAGGCAGCCAGGGTAGCCGTGTTCTCAAACAAGAAGCGGAAGGACTATGCCCCCTACGAAGAGTTCCGCGGTTATTGGATGCTGCTCGATATGGGCGCTGTTAAGTCGCAAAACCAGATGGCTATTGACGCCGAGATGTCAAAAGCCGAAATGTCGAGGTTGATGAGCTTTGCAAAGCTGCCCCAAGCGGCGCATGATATTTTGAAACAGACGCCTCATCTGATCGGCTCAAATGTGGCGTCCGCCCTGGTGGGCTTTGCTGAGCGTGAAGATTACTCCGAGCTGGTGGTGGCGGCGCTGGGGAAAATCGCAGCTGGCGAACTTGATCAGATGAAGGCGGCGTACTGGATTGAGCAGCAGATCAAACCGAAGTCAGAGAAGCCATCCAAGCCGGCGAACGAAAGGCGCTCTGTAACATATCACGGTGGTCGTACCTTCGCAACGATCAAGCGAGACGACCACGGTTTCAAGATCGATTTGGACAAGACGCTTGCACTTGACCAAGAGGAGTTCGAGCGGGCGCTGCTTGAATTTCTGACCGCGCACGCTATGGCTCTGCCGGAGTAGGCCCATGAGGGTTTCGGGCGCGTTCCTACTAGGAATGCGCCCATAAACTTTCACCTATTGTGTCGCTCGTGCAATTCGTCTCCACCCCCCCCATATTCGTTCACCTATCAAGAAATCGAGTGCGTCACTGTGTCACTGTGACTTAATACCGAGGCCGTGCCCCATATCCGTTCACCTGTCTATTCGATAATGCGAGTCAACGTGACCCATATTCCCCATAAACCTTCACCTATGCGGTGAGGTGGGGTGCGTCACTGTGACTCGATACTCAAAAAAACAATGATCTGCATCAACTTTGTTGCGCAGCGTCATTAATGGCGCGTTCTCGTCGGGATTTTTGGCCTTGATCACGTGTGGACAATAGGAAGCAGACCTATACCCCACAAACATTCACCTATCAGATCGGAGAGCGTATGGCTCCCCATATCCATTCACCTTTGTAAGTGTAATCCAGGAGAATCGTGGAAACTTGGGGCATTGGGTAGACCGCAGCGTGCAATATTGGCGAGGTGGTCGTTTGAGCTTTTTCCGATAGAGGGAAGAGAATATGCTGCTGCTTCAATGCACCTAATGCAATGATGGGCTGATTTCCACAGCGCAAGCCTACCACCTGTTGACGCATATATTCTTCAACGAGCAGTCGCCTTGATAACTTTAATACGTCGATTCAGCGCCCCGCAATACCATCGATAGAGTCCCGCATAACGTTTGACCTGATCGGGGTGCTGATGCAGCGCCTGGCGTGCAGTTTCCACGTGCTTTTCATTGGCTGTGCGTCCCGATTTGGCAAAGCAGGCATCCAGAGTGTTCGTGCTGGCGGCCGTGCCGAATACGGTTTTCATCACCATGCAAGCGACATGCTGCGTGGTCGTGATGTGAAGCTGCTCCATCATGGCTTTGGCCAGCACTAGCCTTGCGCCGCTTTGATGACTGCGGACAAATCCACCGAACGACGCGGCTAGCGCAGGCCGATCCTTCGGTTCGGCTTCACGAATACCCTGCAGCATCGCCTGCACGGTTGATTCAAATTTGCATTCGGTATCGTGCATTTCTCTTCGGAAATACTCTTTCCATTCTCGGTTCCGCATGGGCTTGTCTCCCACTCAGCAAGAGATGCACTAAGCATAGTCTTGCTATACCAGCCCGCTTTGAGTTGAATCACCCGACTAACGCATAGGAGAAATGTTCAAAAATATATGCCTGAACATTTTCTGGGCCGGTCGAATTGATTTCTCTCATCACTTACTGATCGTTAGCATATTTTCAGATCCTACCTGATTGCATGCAGGAATTTTTATCGCATAGGCATGCAGATAATGGCAAGAATTCGTTGGGGGGGGCGACGCTCGCTGCTCTGGACCGCTTCGCGGCCGCCAATAGGGCACGTCGATCGATGGCAACGGCTCCCGCTTGAATCGCATAAAGGCGTTGTCTCTCACATCGTAATAAGGATGTCGCTCGCTGCGGTGAAGTCAGCAATGTCAACAGCGATTTAAAACTGATACAGTTTTTCAATAATCAGCGATTTAAAACTGACACACCTCTATCCTCTCTTCGTCCTATCGGTCACCCACCCGAGTGCACGTTGCGGGCGTTTTGCAAGGACCGGAAGAACGCCCGCAACGCGCGGCGCTCAGGTTCGCTCATCCTGTGCCGCCGCCAACACCATTCCGGCCTGTCGCTGATGCTTGAGCCGGTAGCTTTCGCCAGCGATCGGCACAATGTGGGCGTGATGAAGCAAACGGTCCAGCAGAGCTGCCGTCAATGTCGTGTCCTGGGCGAACGTGGTGTCCCACTGGCCGAACGGCAAGTTGCTCGTCACGATCAGGCTCCCTTTTTCATACAGTGCTGCGATCACCTGGAAGAACAGGTTGGCTTGGTCCCGGTTCATCGGCAGGTAGCCGATTTCATCAATGATGAGCAACCGGTAAGCCTTGATCGCGCGGTGCATCACCGTCTTCAAATTGTTTTGCAGATGCGCCGTCGTCAGCGTCAGCAACAGGTCGGCCGCCGTCATGAAGCGCGTCTTGATGCCGGCTTGCGTAGCCTTGTAGCCCAGCGCCATCGCCAGGTGCGTCTTTCCTACGCCGCTGGGTCCCACCAGCACGACGTTCTCGTTGCGCTCGATGAAGCCCAGTCCCGCCAGTTCCTCGATCTGGCTCCGTTTGACGCCCTTGGCGAAGTCGTAGTTGAACTGCTCCAGGGTCTTGATCGCCGGGAAACCGGCAATGCGCGTCATCATGCTTTGCTTGCGCACCGTGCGTCCCGCCATTTCCTCCCGCAGCAAGCCCTCCAGGAAATCGCTGTAAGCAAGCTCTTGTGTGGCCGCAATCTGCGACGCCGCACTGTAGCCTTGCGCCACGAACGGCAGCTTCAGCGCTTCGCATAAATGTCCGATGCGTTCATGTTGTAAATTCATGCCGCCACCCCCTGCGTGACGGTGAAGAGCAACCGCTCATACACGGCCAGCGGATGCTGTGCCGGCGACGACTCAGCAATCCGTTCGACGACGAT
>CAMLDH010000262.1 GCA_946478765.1 uncultured Oxalobacteraceae bacterium
GGTACTGTGTTGCAAGGTATTAGGCACGCGAGGGCGCGACGAATTGCCGTCCTCGAACAATGGACTGGGGCGCAGCGGCTTGTATCTCGGTTGATCGTACATGTTGTGCATCGCGCGTTCGCAGCCGAATAGCGCCACGATGCATACGCATGCCAGCAACACGCGGCTCATGGCGGCACCTCGCCCACATTAAGAGGCTGCAAATCGTCAATGAATTTCCGGGTGCGCTCCTCCGAAAACAGAGGATCGGCATTCAAAATGCACAGGAAAAACCGGTTGCGTGTCGCCAGATCGAAGTCCTTCGCATTGAAGATCGGGTGATATAACCGGGGCAGCCCATTCAACAGCAGCATGCCGAACACCGCCGCCAGCGCGGCGCCCAGTATGGTCAGCTCGAAGGTGGCGGGAATGAACGAAGGCCAGCTATGCAGCGGCCGTCCGCCGACATTGATCGGGTAGGACACGACGGCGGAATACCACTGTAGAAAATAGCCGCCGACACCGCCAATGATGCCGCCCAATAAGGTCAACAGCGGCACGCGGTGGGTATGAAAGCCGATCGCATCGGCCAGTCCCTCCACGGGAAACGGCGAATAGGCTTCCAGTCTGCGATAGCCTTGCGCATAGGCTCGGCGCGCGGCATCGACCAGGCGGTCGGCGGTCGCGAATTCCGCGATCAAGCCGTATTGCGCGGCATTCATGACCTGGCCTCCTCGGCCGACTCACGCACCAGCAGGCGCATCTCCGAAATGGAAATCGCCGGCAAAAATCGCACGAACAACAGGAACAGGAAGACAAAAAATCCGATCGAACCGATGAAGTGCGTCCAGTCCCATCCGGTCGGATAAAACATGCCCCATGCCGATGGCAAAAAGTCGCGGTGCAGGCTGGATACCACGATCAAAAAGCGCTCCATCCACATGCCGATATTGATGACGAGGCTGACAATGAAAAGCAGCCAGATCGTGCGGCGCGCGCGACGCCACCACAGGATTTGCGGCGCCAGCACATTGCAAAACATCAGCGCCCAGTACACCGGCGCATACGGGCCAAGCATCCGATTTTCGGTCATGTAAATATCGTATTGATCGGCACTGTAATACGCGGTGAATATTTCCATGAAATAGCCGTAGGCGACCAGCCAGCCGGTCGCGAGAATGATCTTGGCCGCGTTGTCGAGATGGCGTTCGGTGATGAAATCCTGCAATCCGAAGAAATGCCGCAACGGAATCGCCAGCATCAATACCATCGCAAAGCCGGAGAACAAGGCGCCGGCGACAAAATACGGCGGAAAAATCGTCGAGTGGTAACCGGGTGTATTGCCGATCGCGAAATCGAGCGAGACCACGCTGTGCACCGACACCACCAGCGGCGTGGCGAGCCCGGCAAGCAGCAGATAGGCAGTCTCGAAGCGCGCCCAATGCCGTGCCTCGCCGCGCCAGCCGAGCGCGAACAAGCCATAGACGATTTGCCGGAATCGTCCGGTCGCGCGGTCGCGCAGCGTGGCGAGGTCGGGAATCAAACCGATGTACCAGAACAGCAATGACACGATCAGATAGGTGCTGATCGCAAAAATATCCCACACCAGCGGGCTGCGCCATTGCGGCCACAAATCCATCTTGTTGGGATACGGAATCAGCCAATAAAAGAACCACGGGCGGCCCAGATGCAGAATCGGGAACAGACCCGCAATCGATGCCGCGAACAGCGTCATCGCTTCCGCAAAGCGATTGATCGAGGTGCGCCATTTTTGCCGCAGCAACAGCAATATCGCCGAGATGAACGTGCCCGCATGGCCGATGCCGATCCACCACACGAAATTGGAGATCGCAAAACCCCACGCGACCGGAATATCGACGCCCCAGATGCCGACGCCCACCGCGAACAGATAGCCGATCGCGCCAAAGAAAATCAACGTGGCGGCGAATGCGATGCCGAACACCAGCAGCCACAGCCAGTGCACCGGACGCGTCAAGACGATATCGGCAATCTTGTCGGTGACGCTGGCGTAACCCCAGCTGCCGCGCAATACGCCGCGCATTTCACCGCTATCGCGCGATAGCGGCGGTTGCGGTCGTTCCGGCGGCGTCACGTCAGTCGTCCTTAACGTCCGGATGCGGATTACGCACGCGTGCCAGATACGTGGTGCGCGGCCGGGTGTTGAGTTCGGACAGCAGCGCGTAATTGAGCGGCGAACGCTTGGCTTGATTCACCGCGCTGTCGGGGATATTCAGATCGCCGAACACGATCGCATTGGTCGGACACACCGCCTGGCAGGCCGTCACCACTTCGCCGTCGCGCAGGGTGCGGCCCTCCTTTTCGGTGTCGATGCGGGCGCGCGTGATGCGCTGCAGGCAATAGGTGCATTTCTCCATCACGCCGCGCCGCCGCACCGTGACTTGCGGATTTTGCGCGGCCTTTAGACTCTCGATATCCCGGTTGGCATACTGCAGGAAATTGAAGCGCCGCACTTTATAAGGACAATTATTGGAACAGAAACGGGTGCCGACGCAGCGGTTGTAGACTTGCAGGTTGAGGCCTTCGCTGTCATGCACCGTCGCGCCGACCGGGCACACTTCTTCGCACGGCGCGGTCTCGCAATGCATGCAGGGCACCGGCTGAAAATACGTGCGCGGATTGTCAGCACTGCCCGCGTAATAGCGATCGACGCGAATCCAGTGCATTTCGCGGCCCTTCGCCACCTGATCCTTGCCGACCGTCGGGATATTGTTTTCCGCCTGACACGCAATCGTGCAGGCATTGCAGCCGATGCAGGTATTCAAATCGATCGCCATGCCCCAGCGGTACTGCGGATATTGCCAATCCGGATAGAGCGATTCTTGCGGCACCTGTTCCGTGACTTCGTCATTGGCAAAGTGCGGCTGCCGTACATATTCGGCGAGCGTGGCTGTCCGCACCAGATCACGCCCTTCCATGCGCGCATGGTTTTGCGTGGTGGCAAAGGCATAGGTTTTTCCGGTTTTGCTGACGGCCACGTTCGATGCATGCCAAGTCGCATCGGCTGTGCGCAGCGCATAGGCGTCGAAGCCGACGTCATTGCCGACCCGCCCTGCCCGCTTGCGTCCATAACCGAGCGGCAATGTGATGAGATGGTTTGCCTGTCCCGGCAGCACCCACACCGGCGCCTGCAGCGAACGCGAACCTGCCCGCAGCGCAAGTACATCGCCGGTCGCCACGCCAAGTTCATGCGCGGCGGCGGGACTGATCAATGCGGCATTATCCCAAGTCAATTTGTTATGCGGACGCGGTAATTCCTGCAACCATGCGTTATTGGCGAATTCCCCATCGCGCGTCGAATAATCCGCACGGAAACAAATGGTCCAGCCGCCGGGCTGCGCAGCAATCTGTGGCAGCGGTGCCGGTTTTGCCTTCAGATGCAGCCGTGGCGCGGTGGAATTCAATATCAAGCCGCGCTGCAAGGCCGTTTCCCAGAATCGGTCAAAATCAACAACGCCGGTGCGCGTGCGCCAGTAATTGCGCACCATGTCGTAATTGCTGGTAACCGCTTCACGCAGCAGCACACCCAGCAATTCATGCGCTGACTTGCCTTGATACAGCGGCGCAATCAGCGGCTGCACGATACTGGCAGTGCCGTCATAGGCGCGCGCATCGCTCCACTGTTCCAGGTAGTGCGTCTGTGGAATGTGCCAGGTCGAAGCGGCCGATGTCTCGTTGTGATACAGATTTAGGTGCGCCGAAAACGGCACGCGCTGCAGCGCGTCTGCGAACCCGAGGTCGGCCGGCGCGTCATAGCCCGGATTCCCCTCCAGCATGACGAGCGTATCGACGCGTCCCGCCCGCATATCGGCAACCAGTTCGCGCAGCGATGCCGTGCAATTTACCGGCGACGCCCGCACCGGGTCGATGTAATCGAAGGTCCGGCCGGCATTGCCGAGCCACTGATTCAACGCATGCACCAGCGCATGCGCCTGCGGCGAAAGGCTGCGGCCGGCGACGATCAGGCAATGGCCGGCATTGTCTTGCAGGTCCTTTGCCACCGTATGCAGCCACGCACCGCCGCGCTGCGGCGCAAGTGCGGAATCGATCACGCCGAGCAGCGCGGCAAGCTGCACCAGCGACGCTTCGATATCCATCGGCGATAGCGCGCGCCGATGGTCGGCAACCGCCCCTGCCAGCGTTGGCGTACTCTCCATCACATACAGGCGGTTCATATTCTGCAGCGTCCCGCTGCCCGCCCGCTGTCGCATGAAATCGCGTGCGTAGCGCACGTGGCCCGGCATCTCGCTCAGAAAATCGGCATCGGCCGCAAGAACCACATTGGCCCGGTCGAAGCGATACAGCATGTCCGCCGGCCGCCCCAACGCCAGCCGCGCCCCTTCGTACGCATGGTCATCGTGCAGCGGCTCCCATTGATGCCGGCGCGCATTCGGGTAGCGCGCCAATAAGCGGCGCACCTGATCGGCCAACAGAGGGGACGCCGCCGGCCGCGTCAGCAGCCGCAACCCACTGCCTCCGGACGGCTGCAGCCGCGTCAGGCGCCGCGCCAATTCGGCGGTAAAGGCATCCCATGTCGCCACCGCGTTTGCGTGCCGTACCACCTGCGCCCGGCCGGGGTCCCATAGTTGCAGAATCGATGCCTGCGCAAACACGTCGGTCGCGCCCAGACTGGCCGGATGAGCGGGATTGCCCTCGACCTTGATCGGTCTGCCGTCCTCGTTTTTTACCAGCAAGCCGGTTGCATAGCCACCCAGCGGCATCGCAGTGGCAAAATAACTCAGTATGCCGGACACCTGGTTTTCCGGCAGTTGAACGTAAGGAAGAATTTTTTCCTGGGGCGCTCTGCTGCAGGCGGCGCTTGCCAATGCCAACGATGCGGCGGACAGTTTCAGGAATTCACGGCGATCCAGTGAAAAAACCTCATGCGATGCTTGCTCCACCGTTGCGGCAGTCGGCATGCCGGACAATTCCGCCACATCGCGCCACAGCATATTTACCGTGCGTTTGCCATGCAGCCGCGACAGATCGATTGAGAACTGGCGAGGATATTTATTGTCCATGCAGAACTTTCATCGGTGGCATGTGGAACAATTCGTCATGCGCTCTTCGCTTTGCAGATGATAAATTTTGCTCAACAACCGTTGATCCTCCTCGGTAACCGTGTCGTTCCAACGCATCTCGAATACCTTGTCTTTTGGCCGCAGTGCCGTTTGCGGATTGCGATGACAGGCCAGGCACCATTGCATTTCCAGCGATTGCGTCCGCCACATCAGCGGCATTTGATCGACACGTCCATGGCATGAAATACAAGCGACGCCTTTGTTGACATGAATGCTGTGATCGAAGTACACAAAATCGGGAAGGTCGTGCAGCCGGTTCCACTGGATCGGCTTGCCGCTGCCGGCGCTTTCATGCAGCGGCCGCAACATGTCCGAATCACGGAATAATTGCGAATGGCAAGTCAGGCAGATTTGGGTCGAAGGCAGACCGGCAAACGAGGATTTTTCAACTGCGGTGTGGCAGTAGCGGCAATCGATGCCGTCGTCGCCGACATGGTGCTTGTGACTGAAGGCGATCGGCTGCGCAATGGGCGCGTCCATGCCGGGACTGGCCATCGCCGTCCATTCGGCGAACAGAATTGCCGCGATAACGAGAAGCAGCGCGATCAGTAGCAATTTGAGCGTGAGCGAAACGCTCGAGCGGAATATTTGTGCCATGGGCCACCGAGTTGCCGTCCCATTTTTGTCGGTAAAACACACGCGGCAAAAGAACGATTGCATTGC
>CAMLDH010000263.1 GCA_946478765.1 uncultured Oxalobacteraceae bacterium
GACCACCGAGATCTACACTCTTTCCCTACACGACGCTCTTCCGATCTTCATTTTGTTCGATTTCTTCGGACAGCAGGCATAACACGTAGGATTCCAGCGGATCACTGCCGGCCTTGGCGCGATCGACATGCGTGACGCTGCCGTCGATGGCGCGGCGCACCGACAACACTGCATTGAGCACGGCACGCGATGCGATGCGCAGCCTGCGCATCGCCATCACGGTTGAATCGACCAGGAACGGCATGTCCGGGTTCAGGATGAGCAGCGCGCTGGCCCAGCCGCCGCGGCCATCCGCATAACGCAATGGCCTGATATGGCAGCCCGCATGCGACAACTCGGCCACCGATGAAAAACCGTCCCACAAAACCGACGCCAAACTCTGCGGCGTAATGCCCGCCAGATCCTCCTCTTCCAGCGACGCAAGCCACGTGTCGATGAGCGACGTGATTTGCGGTTGCTTGGCAGCGGCCTGGGCGGCTGCGGCCAGAGTCAGGTCTAAAGTTTGCTTGCGTAAATTCTGGGATAGCTTGTTCATAGACTTCTCCATTTCGTTGCCAGGGTGTGCTTCATCGGATCGGTCGCTTTTTCTTCCAACTACGCGACACGGATTGACATGGGAGCGGCACCGGCAACGCTACTCGATTATTGTGAATGTTTAACAGGTTTGACAAAGGTTGACTTGTACCAACCAGACTAATCTTAAAATTTACCGGACCATTTATTGTTTTTTAATTTGATCGATGCACAGAAGCTTATTTGCAGGGGGTGCACATAAACCACACCTCGCTTTCCCGTGTGCCGCATACCGATTGTCAGAAAAACATCGTTACAGACGGTCAAACCATAGGCGCGATCTCTTCTTGCGAAAACAAGACGTTATTGCCGCAACGTTGAAACGCATATAACCCGGGCAGTGCAAGAATCGTGGTCAATTCATCGAGCGCAGTGTGCACTTCCACCGCCAACGCAGGATCAGCCAGGTCGGCTGGCGACAGACGATCGCGATAGTGTTTTTCGACCCAGATTACCAGACGCGCATATAACTGCTCGCTCATCACGACGCCCTGATGCATTGCGCTTGCCTCGGCGTCGGTCAATACGACACGCAGCCGCAGGCAGGCCGGGCCGCCGCCGTTGCGCATGCTCTGGCGTAGGTCGAAGCTGATCAATTCATCGATCGGACCGCCGCTTGCAGTCAGGTTTTTCAGGGTGCGTGCCACTGCCGCGTTTTCCTGGCACTCCTGCGGCACCACCAGCGCCATCCGGCCGTCCGGCTTGCTCAGCAACTGGCTGTTGAACAGGTAACTCGACACCGCATTGGCGACCGACACATCGGCCGCATCGACGCGCACCGGCTGCAATTCCGCACCGACCTCGCGCATGGCGGCACGCAGCGACGTCAGGGTTGCCGCTTCATCGAGGAATGCCTGCTGGTGATAGAACAGCACATTGCCGTTGCCGACCGAAATCACGTCGTTGTGGAATACGCCCTGGTCGATCACGTCGGGGGCCTGCGCGACAAACACGGTGCGTTTGTCGCTCAAGCCATGCAGGCGCGCGACGGCCTGGCTCGCTTCCAGCGTCTGGCGGGCCGGAAAGCGTTTTGGCGCAGGCGCGTTCGGATCGAACTCGACGCGGCCGTAGACAAACATCTCGACGCCGGCAGCGCCGTGCGCCGCACACAATCTGACGTGGTTGGCTGCGCCCTCGTCGCCGAAGGCCGGCGTGGCCGGCAGCGCATCGTGCACCGCAAAGTGTTTGGCATCGTTAAAAATCGCACGCAAGGTGCGGGTGGTCTGCGTGTGCTCGTACGAGCGGTGCAGTTTGCTGTTGAGGTTGGCGGTCGTGAAGTGGGTGCGGCCATCCGCAGTGTCGGCCGACGAACTGACGGTCGCCGCATTTGCGGTCCACATCGGCGACGCCGAATAGGCGCAGGCGAGAATGACCGGCGCTTCCTTGAAGGCATGGGCAATCACATCGGCGTCGCTGCCGGTAAAACCGATACTGCGCAACAGCCTGAAATTCGGCCGTGCCTGCGGCGGCAGCAATGCCTGCGCAAAGCCGCGCGCGGCCAGCGTGCGCATCTTGGCCAATCCCTGCAATGCCGCCTCCTTTGGATTGGATACGCTCTTGACGTTGTTGGACGAAGCGACATTGCCGAACGACAGGCCGGCATAGTTGTGCGACGGGCCGACCAATCCATCGAAATTGAATTCGCGTGCGATGTTCATGGTGTTTCTTCCTTGATGGCGGTCTAAGCGGGTAGACAAAAGTTCTTTGACAAAAATATGTTCATGATTGCGACATCAATGAGGCTGGAACGTATTGGCGCATTCGACCCCCTCCCTAACCCTCCCCCTGCCCGGGGGAGGGAACCTGGCTCCTTCCTCCTGAAGGGGGGAAGGTTGGGATGGGGGTTGCCTGTGTCTGACATCGACTAGATTCGCACTTGTCAAAGAACTTTTGTCCACCTGCTTAGAACTGGAGACCAGGCGACAGTTGCTTCGGCATTTCCAGCACGCTGTTTTCAATCGACGCGATCGGGTACGAACAGTAGTCTGCAGCGTAGTACGCGCTCGGGCGATGATTGCCGGATTTGCCGACGCCGCCGAAAGGCGCGGTGCTGGCAGCCCCCGTGGTCGGGCGATTCCAGTTGACGATACCGGCGCGCGCATGAATCAAGAACGTCTTCCACAACGCTTCATCGTCGCTCAGCAAGCCGGCCGCCAATCCATATTCGGTGGCATTCACCGCCGCCAGAGCCGCGTCGAAATCCTTCACGCGTATCACCTGCAGCAAGGGGCCGAACCATTCTTCATCCGGGATATCCTTGGCGTCGGTCATATCGACGATGCCGGCGGACAGAAAGCCGGTGTTTTCCACGAGGTGGCGCATCGTCAACAGTGCCTTGCCGCCGCGTGCGATCAAATCGGATTGTGCCTGCACCAGGCGTTGTGCAATCGATGCGGACACCACCGGCCCCATGAATGGCGCGGGCGACTGGTCGAAGGCGCCGACACTGATTTTTCCTGCGGCGTCCACCAGCCGATCGATGAATGCCAGGCCCTTCGGCGCGTCTTCCACGATCAAGCGACGTGCGCAGGTGCAGCGCTGGCCGGCACTGACAAACGCGGAAAAAATCGCGTGGTGCACGGCCGCGTCGAGATTGCCGACATTCCACGCAACCAGCGCGTTATTGCCGCCCATTTCGAGCGCCAGCATCTTGCCCGGTTGTCCCGCGAACTGGCGATGCAAAATCGCGCCGGTCTGATAGCTGCCGGTAAACAAGATGCCATCCAGCGCAAGATGCTGCGCCAGCGCCGCGCCGGTGTCGCGTGCGCCGTTCACCAGATTCAATACGCCCTTCGGCAAGCCAGCTTTGACCCACAATTCAACGGTCTTGATCGCGGTTTGCGGTGCGTACTCGCTCGGCTTGAACACTAGCGTATTACCGGCGATCAGCGCCGGAACGATATGCCCGTTCGGCAAATGGCCAGGGAAATTGTAGGGCCCGAATACACCGAACACGCCATGCGGGCGATGGCGCAATACCGCATCGCCATCGGCGATCTTCGCTGCGGTCTCGCCGGTGCGTGCCCGATACGATTGCACCGAAATATCGATCTTGTTCGCCATCGACGTCACTTCGGTGCGCGCTTCCCACAGCGGCTTGCCGACTTCGATCGAAATCATGCGCGCCAGCGCCTCGCCATGCGCATTCAGCAAATCGCGAAAGCGCGCGCAGATCGCGATCCGCTCATCCAGCGTGGCGGCGGCCCACGCGCCAAAACTGGCGCGCGCGGCTTGGCAGGCGGCATCGATATCGGCTGCGGCGGCAGCATGCCCCGACCAGATTTCGCTGCCATCGGCCGGATTGGTTACAACAAATACCGGGCCTTCGCCGGCGACCCACTGGCCGTTGATGTAATGGCTATGCATGCGTGCTCTTCTTTGGATTCAGTGACATCGTGCGCACCGGATCGCCGGCATCGCATGACAATAATTGTTGATTCTCGGCCGATAACGCGACCCGGCCCTGCTTCGGATGGGCTTGCGCGACGATGATGCGGAAATCCTTCATCACCGTGTTCGATATCAGTACCGGCTCGCCGTTTGCGTCCTGTTTGGCCGGCTCGATGATCGCCAGCGCGCTTTCGCGCACCGCACGCAATTCGCTCACGCGCGCCTGCAACACCGGTCCCGCGTCGAAAATATCGACATAGCCTTCGTAGTACATGCCCTCTTGTTCCAGCAGACGGCGCGCCGGCGCGGTCGCGACATGCACCCGGCCGATTACCTCTTGCGCCTCGGCGGGCAGGTAGGCGACGTACAGCGGATGGCGCGGCATCAGCTCGGCGATGAACGATTTTTTGCCGAGGCTGCTGATGTCGTCGGCACGCTTGAAATCCATCTTGAAAAAATGGCGACCGAGACTTTCCCAGAATGGCGAGCTGCCATCCGCATGCTGAAAGCCGCGCATCTCCGCAATCAGTTTTTCCGAAAACAGGTGCGGAAATTGCGCGATGAACAGGAAGCGGCATTTCGACAGCAATTTGCCGTTGTGGCCGCTGCGATAATCGGGATGCAAGAACAGCGAGCACAGTTCAGCGCAACCGGTCAGATCGTTCGACAGATAGAGCGTTTCCATGCGCGAGAACACCTTGAGCTCCTTGCTGGAATGCACCAGGGTGCCGATGCGGTAGTTGTAGAACGGCTCGTCCAGTCCCACCGCACTCTTGATCGCGCACACGCCGACCAGGCGCTGCGTGGCGAGATCTTCCATCACGAACAGATAGTCGCGTTGCGAGGGCGCGATCTTTTCAGCGAAGGACGCGCACGCAACATCGACCCGCTTGCCCAGCATGGCGCGATCGGCTTTCAACGTCGTCATGCCGTCGCCGACCTGCGCGGCAAGTGCCATCAGTCCGTCCAGATCCTGCTCTTTAACAGCGCGTACCACTAACATGGTGTTCTCACGATCTCACGCACAATACGGCATCGCCGGTCACGACATCCAGCGCGCGCATCGCCTCCGGCGCGAGCGCGACGCTATCCGACAGCTCGACGCGCGCGCATGTCGTCTGTACCGCCCGGAAACTTTGTTCTTTGATATTACTGACCAGATACCTGCCCGGTGTCGCCGCACCACCCTTGCCCCAGCCACCCGCGACCTGACGCTGCATCGCCCCGGAGAATGCACGCAACGCATGCTTATGCGCCTGCAGGATGGGGCCGCCGTCAAAGATGTCGATGAACGCATCCGGTTCGAACCCCTCTTCCGACAGAATCCGGAATGGCAATTCGCCCTCTGCGTGCACCTGTCCCATCGCTGCCTGCGCTTCTGCCGGCAGGAGCGGCACATAGACCGGGTAATGCGGCATCAATTCCACGATCAGCGTACGGTTGCGCGCACCCTCGATCACCCGTTCGGCTTCCAGAAAATCCATCTGGAAAAATTTTCGTCCCAGCGCTTCCCAAAACGGTGAACGGCCATTGGCATCGGTAATGCCGGCCAGCGACGCGAAGAATTTCTCGCCGAAGCGATGCGGCGCAATTGCAGCAAACAGCAGCCGTGCACGCGACAACAGCACCGCCTCTTGCCCGGCCTCACGCCAGTTGCGCACATAAAAACTCGATAACTGCGAATAGCCGGTCAGATCCGAACACAGCGTCAACGCATGCACGCTATGGCTGATATTGAGATCGCGCGACGCCTGTTGGATCACGTCGTTGCGGAATGCAAAGAAAGTGCCGGCCG
>CAMLDH010000264.1 GCA_946478765.1 uncultured Oxalobacteraceae bacterium
CGACGTCATCAAGGCATTTGGGGAACTGTTGCTCCGTATGCCGCCAGAGGCACAAGTGCAGATATTGTTGAACGCCAAAAATCGCAGAGGAATTTCCGTGCCCCCCGATCTCTTTGGGCGCTGGGGAGCGCTAGAGCAGTACATAGAGATAGTCAAGAAAATAACCCCCACCCTCAACCGCGAACAACGCAAGGCCTTGTTATCCGAAATCCAAAGCAGCCATCCCCATAAAATTTTGGGATGGATCACCCGTAATGATTACGCAGATCTCAAAAGGAACAATCCCGCGTTGCATTCGCGGTTCAAGGAAATGGAGAAGGCTTTAGCGCGATTTGACAACCGATAAAAGGAATTGCTTGTGCAGACCCGAAATCCAACCTGAATATTGCATAAACGGGCATTGCGGCCGAAATATGGGCGCAATGCCCGTTTGTTCTGCGGCCTGAAATGCGTTGAGCGACGTCATCCTACCCATGCGAGATGAGGAAGTGGCAAGTGGGTTGGGTGATATCAAGGTGACGGGATGGAGGTCGATTCTCGGCAGACTGGACGAAGCCGAATCAGGAAGAGTTGGCGACGTTTGCAGGACGGGATATGAACAGGCGTTCAGCGAGCGTATGCAATACACGGCCGACGGAGAGCCTTGAGCGCCGCGCGGCATTATCCGCCAAATAGCACATACCGTTGCGCCTGGAGCGTGGCGCAGACGGCGTAGTCGATATCGATGCGGTGTATTACGAACGTACGAACTGAACAAATCCGTCAATGAACTGTTTCAGTTGCTCTTCTATCGCCTGCTCGGTCAGGGTTCCGGAGGCGTCGAAAACTTTATGCGCGCGTGAGACAAGAAGATTGCCCCCCGACCATGGATAAGTCCCCAAGGTGCGCAGGACAGGCAACCATGCATTCTGAGCGAGAACCGTGCCGAACCCGCCGGGAGAAGCGCCCAGCAGCGCGACCCGTTTGCCGCCAAAGACGCGTTTGATATCGGCGGGTGGACGCGAAAGCCAGTCAATCGCATTCTTCAATACGCCTGACATAGAATGATTGTATTCCGGCGTTGCCAAAATAAAGCCATCGGCCATGGCAATCGCCTCTTTCAACTCGGCTACCGCGCTTGGGATGCCCTCTGCCGTTTCCACATCGCCGTCATACAGCGGGATTCCCTTGATGGATCGAAGGCTAAGCTCCGTGCCTTCCGGCATCATGGTTAATGCGGCACGCAGGAGCGCCGTATTGTAAGAGCCATCCCGCAGGCTGCCCGAAATCCCGATTAGTTTTACCATCGCAGTGCTCGTCGTCATGTTGAATAGAAGACTGGCGGATATCATGTAAACACACTGCTATTTCGACTGCCGGCGAATCCAATGGTTCTGCCGCTCAGGCCCATGTTTTACGAAGGAAATCATCCGCCGGTGGCCAGTTCCCGCGTCAGATCGGCCGCCGGTATTTCCTTGCATCCGCTGGCATTCTGGCCCGACCATAATGGGGAAAAATCGCCACTGCCCTGATTTTCGGCTTGGGCGCGCAACGGGGCGATGCCGGCGGTGGCCAACGGAAAGTCGGGCGTCGTCGCACTGATCGGGCCCAGTTCCCGCATGATGCGATTGACAATGCCGCGCGCCGGCCGGCCCGTAAACAGGTTGGTGAGCGCAGTGTGGCGCGCGTCTTCGCTTTTCAGCACAGCTCGATGTATTGCACTGGTGACGGCTTCCGGGCACAGCATGTAAGCCGTGCCAACCTGCACGCCGGCCGCGCCCAGCTTGAGGGCAGCGGCAACGCCTTGCGCATCCGCGATGCCGCCCGCGGCAATGACGGGAAGCGTTACCGCCCGCACCACCTGCGGCAAGAGCGCGAAGGTGCCCATCTGCATCGTGAGATCGTCCGACAGGAAATGAAAAACATGATTGACCTTCAACAACAAGTCGGCGTTTTTTTAATATGGCCCGATCTGCTTTTGCCATTATAGACAGCGTGGCACGTGGCGCTGACACCGGTTTGCCGCAAATTCTGTCAGGCACTCTATAATCTGCTGATTCTGCTGATTGATTTCGGGAAGACGAATGAAAAAGAAACTAATAGGGCTTCTGCTTGCGCTTGCCATGACAGCGCAAGCCGCTACGCTTAACGCAACAACGGCAACGACGTCGGCGCCACCGCAGATCAAACCATTGCAACAACAATCCCAGGCAGCGCATCTGTCTGCGGAACTGCTGACCCGTTACCACTACCAGCCCATGGCGCTCAACGATGCGATGTCGGAAAAGATATTCGACCGCTATCTGAAATCGCTCGATCCCGAAAAAATATTTTTCCTGCAAGCGGACATTGACCGCTTTGCCAAGGCTCGAACCCAGCTCGACGACGCCATTCTGAAAGAAGATTTGAACCTTCCTTTCGCGATGTTCAATCTGTACGAGCAACGCATCGCCGAGCGTTTCACCTATGCACGTGCACTGCTCAAGCAAGGCTTTGATTTCACACAGAAAGAAAGCTATCAATACGAACGCGAAAAAATGCCATGGTTGACATCGGAAGACGACATGCGCGACGTGTGGCGCAAGCGTGTCAAAAACGACTGGCTCCGGCTCAAGCTTGCGGGCAAGGATAATAAAAGCATCGGCGACACGCTGGACAAGCGCTACAACAATTATCTGACGCGCATCGCCAAGCTCAAGAGCGACGACGTGTTTCAAATCTTCATGAATGCGTATGCGACGAGCATCGAACCGCACACCAATTATCTGGGGCCAAGTGCGTCGGAAAATTTCGACATCGCGATGAAGCTGTCGCTGGTGGGCATCGGCGCAGTGCTTCAGGAAAAGGACGAATACACCACGATTCGGGAACTTGTTCCAGGCGGCCCCGCAGCGCTCTCCGGCAAGCTGAAAATCGGGGACCGTATTGTTGGTATCAGACAAGGTGAAAAAGGCGCCATGACAGAAGTCTTGGGCTGGCGCCTGGACGACACCGTTGCCTTGATTCGCGGTACCGCAGACTCGGTGGTATTTCTCGATGTTTTTCCCGCGGATGCCGGCCCGGACGGCAAGCATCGACTCGTTTCACTGACGCGCAAAAAGATCAGCCTGGACCAACAGGCAGCGAAGAAAGCGATCCTTGACGTGAAAGACGGTAATGCAACGCGTCGCATCGGCGTGATTTCCTTGCCGACCTTCTATCAGGATTTTAGCGCACGCCAAAAAGGCGACCCGGATTTCAAAAGCGCCACCCGCGATGTGTCACGTCTGTTGACTGAACTCAAACAGGACAAGGTCGACAGCGTGCTGATCGATTTGCGCAACAATGGCGGCGGTTCATTGAGTGAAGCCGTTGAACTCACCGGCTTGTTTATCGATAAAGGTCCGGTGGTGCAACAACGCGATGCACAGGGTAAAATCCGGTTGGAAAGCGACACCCACGCAGGTGTCGCCTGGGACGGTCCGCTTGGCGTACTGATCAATCGCGGTTCCGCCTCGGCATCGGAGATTTTTGCCGCAGCGGTGCAAGACTACGGCCGCGCTGTCGTGATCGGCGAGCCGAGCTTTGGCAAGGGAACCGTGCAAACCTTGGTCAACCTCGATCAGATCGCGCACAACAGCAAGGCGAAATTCGGCGAACTCAAGATGACCATCGCCCAATTTTTTCGCATCAACGGCGGCACCACGCAATTGCGCGGCGTGACACCGGATATCCACTTGCCGAGCATCACCGATACCGAACGTTTTGGCGAATCCAGTTACGACAACGCACTGCCATGGGCGCCAATCACGGCCGCCGAATATACGCCCGCAGGCGATTTGACAGATCTGCTGCCAATGCTGCAAGCGCTTCATGAAACCCGCATGGCGCAAGACAAGGACTTCCAGTACTTGCAGGAAGATATTGCCGAGTTCAATATGCAACGCAAGAAGAATGTCATCTCGCTCAATGAGAGCGAACGCCGCAAGGAACGCGATGCGCAGGAAGCGCGGATAAAGTCACGAGAGAAAAATGGCGATGCCGAAAAAATCACCAACGACAAAACCATTTCAAAAGAAAAGCCCGCGACGCTGAAACGTATATCACTTCAGGACGACGGCCTGCAAGCCGACGAGCGCACGCTCAGCATCGAACTCGCCGACGAAAAAGCACGGAAGAACGCCAAGGACGTGTTATTGAACGAAGCCGTGCATATACTCGGCGACGAGGTCGGCCTGCTGAAAACCAACACCAGACTTGCAGCGCGCGTACTGCCCGGTTTTGCATCGTTCACCAGGCAGCAACGAGAGTAAGTAGCGCCAAAAGATGCAATTGGGCAGGCCCTCCTGATGGCTCGCGCAAGAATAAGTTGGGTATTTTTGCGCGACATCAGATAAGGCTTTAGCGCCGGTAACGATGGCGGCCCCAGTGATCTATATTGATATCTCATCCTTTTACCTGAGAACACAGGTTCATTGGAGGTATGCAATGAAAGCTCTTATCGTTACGATCACAATAAGCTTGCTGGCGGGTTGCGCCGGAATGGGGGCGCGCAGCAGCGGTGGAATGGGCACAAACCCGAGCATGGAAAGCTCGACAGACTCCTACTATGGCACTGGCGCTACCGGCGGCATCGATCGTGCTCAACCTGGCGACGTCTTCCACTCCTGGATAAATTGAACTTCGTCTAGTAGTCAGTCAGGTTGAATTAGCGGGAAAGAAATCGATGGATTTTTTGTCTGGCAAGGCGGGAAAAGACGCGATTTATTCCCGTTAATTCAGCCTGACTGACTACTATGTCTGATGTTCGTCTAAGCCGTTGCAGCGGCGAACATCATTCATACGCCGGTTTGATCCGGCGTTTTGTCCAGCCGCATTCATTCATGCGGGGCGGTCTATCGCTGGCGCGTAACGAAACAAGTTTATTCAATTCCATCCGCCTCGGAAAAATGTTTCCGAAAGCGTCAACTCAACTTTTGTCGTTATTTCGTTGTTAACGACAGCCAAGAAATAGAAGCAGCCGTATTAATCACCGAAATAGGTATCGCCCGGCTGAAGGACACGCTGGGAATACGGTTTTTCGGAGTCAGGGCTGCTGTTGCTTATGCCGCTTGCACCGCTCGAACCCCTCATGCCCGTGCTGGAGCAACTGGCCAATAACACGATTATGGCAATCATTGAAAGTCGTTTCATAACCAACCTCCATTGCATTTTTTGATGCGATACTTGATGCGATACGCCTTCCGAAAAAATCGGCGTTGTTTCAATATAGGCAGTCGATCCTGCAATAGCCAGTCGTACATGGCTCGATTTACCAGACATTGATGCGTCTCAGTCTCAGATTGCGGCGCTAAGAGATAGCGCCGCTATCATCCCAGCCGATTGGGGGGACACAGCTCCTCCAACAATGGCACGACGTATCGGGCATCGATTTGATGCAGATATTGTGCTTCGCTTTGCTCACCACCAACCCGACTAACCCACGCCACCTTACGAATAAACTGCTCCTTCCAGGCGTCGTGGATTCAAACCATTACCTCACATACCGCCAGTCAATGGCGTGCCGGTTGTGCCAGTTCCGGTTGTACCGGTTGTACCGGTGGTGCCTGTACCAGGTGTACCTGTGCCGGTGGTACCTATACCAGATGTGCCTGTGCCAGTGGTTGTACCTGTACCGGTGGTGCCTGTACCAGTTGTACATCTGAGAGAGGATAATAGTACTGTAGAGCATGAGAGAGTATATCATTGGACAGAGGAGAATGAAAAAGATGAAGGTGGAGAAGGGGG
>CAMLDH010000265.1 GCA_946478765.1 uncultured Oxalobacteraceae bacterium
CCGCTCGACCGTGATGGCGTTGCCGGGAAGGTAACGCACGACGTCGCCGATGAAGGGCAGTGCGCTTTCTTCCTCCATTTCGGGCGGCGCACGATATGGTTCGTTCGCTGCCTCGCTTCGTTGCGGCGCTGCGTGATCGGAGATGGCCTGCGGCGCCGGCCGATCCGGCTCGCCGCGCATTGCGTTGGCCAGTTCACGCGCGGAACTGGCTTCATGGAGCCGGGCGATAACAGGCGTTTCGCCCTGCACAAAAAGGTCGTGGGAATATGCCATCAGATTTTTTCCAGGACTAGTCCGGTTACCGTCAAGCCGGGCCCGAACCCGAGCGACACGATGCGTGTGCCCGCCTCAATTCTCTTGTCTTCCAGAATGCCTTTCAGGATGTGCGGGATCGTTGCCGAGGACATGTTGCCGTTCTCTTGAAAGACCTTTTTGCTGATGGCGACCTGCTCATCCTGCAAGGCCAGCTCGTGTTGAATGTGTTCCACGATTTTCGGCCCGCCCGGATGAATCGCAAACATGAGCGCATGCTTCTCCCGTTCGAAATCGATGCCGATCCTGCGCAGCAGCGCTATGACAAAGGCGCGTACATGGCGTTTGATGACGACCGGCACCATCACCGACAGGGTCATCCGGAACTGGTGCGCGGCAGGCACCCAAGTCATGTCGTCGGCTGAATCGGGCAGCAGGTGCTCGTTGAACGCGAGGATGCGCAGACCACGGAGTCCCTGCTTGCGCGCATAGTCGTCGGTGCAGACCGAATACTTGATGAAGCCATCGGCGAACAGGGTCATCGTGATAATGTTTTCCACGCTCGAATCTTCGATGTTATGGTGCCCCGAGAGCAGCTCCGTGTGAACGATGTCCACACGTTGCCGCGGCGGCGTTGCCGAAAAATGCGAGGAGGCCAGAAAGCCGTGCGCCATCTTGATGGCCGGGAATGCGCCGTAACAGCCCATGTGATAACTGTGGGTGACCGTGGTGTCGAACCACTCTTTCTGCGCGACCATGCGCTCGACAGGACTCGGCGCGAGATAGCCGGAACAGGTCACGTGGATCAGGTCATCCGGTGCGGTTGCGACGCCGCCGTACATGTCGGTCAGGCAGTCGCCGACAATTTTTCCATAACTGGCGTGACGTTCCTTGATGTCCGCCCCTTTGGTGTCATTGGAATCGGCATACAAGCGCAGGTGCTTGTGCTCCGGCTCCGCCAGCACCAGCTCGCCATCGGAGAAACGAATATCCCTGAGGCGCGGAAAAAGCACCAATTGCCGGCGATTGATCTGGTCGGCCGACACCGCGTATTTTGCAAATTTCGCGCGCATCTCGTGCAGCGCCCCGCGCATGCCTTCCTTGCTCTGAATGTTGTGGCTCTTGCAGTATCCCCGGGCCAGGCCATAGGCGGAAATTTCCAATGCAATGCGCTGGCCCACGGGTTTGGCGATCCGCGCCGGCCGGAAGTCAACGAGGACGGGATTGAGGGTAGTGCTCATCTGAAACGCTCCTTCTTTGATATAGGGGACGTCATCGGCCCGGATCGGGGCCGACGGCGATTTGCCCCGTTATTGGCCGCGGCGCAGCATGGCAATTTGCCGGATACTCGACGAAATGACGAGTTCAGGTTTGCCGCGTGCACCGCGCGCCAGTTCTTCGAAAAAATGGCGCCGCCCGATCTCAGCGGGTATGGGCCGGATCGACCGTGCCGCGTATTGCTTGCGCAATTCATCGCTGACCATGCCGGCATCCCACGGTCCCCAGTTGATTGAGACGGCATGCACCTGCGGCCAGCTGTGACTGAGGCGGCCGGCCAACTTGTTCAATACCTCGTTGGCGGCGCTGTAATCGCATTGGCCGACGTTGCCGAAGCGACCGGCGACCGAGGAAAAGAATGCGATGAACTTCAGGCTCGAACTCTGCAATTTTTTTGCCAGCACGAGTGCCGGCGCCACTTTGGTGTCGAACACGGCATCGAAGGATTCGACGGATTTGTCGCCGATCAGCTTGTCACCGATCACGCCGGCGCCATGCAGTACGCCATCGATGCGTCCCCAGCGCGCGTATATGTCGTCGATCAGGTTTTCAAAACCGGCCGCATCGCGCACATCCAGACAGTGGTATTCGACCTCGGCCGCGGTGGCCCGCATGGCGGCCAGATTGGCCTTGATCTGGCGGTTCTTCAGAATCCGTTTGAGCGCGCTGTCGACTTGCGCCGGCGTCACCTTGCCGTGCCGGGCGCGCATCTCCCGGATCAGGAATTGTTTCAATTCAGCCGCATCTGTCATGCTGCGAATCGGTTCCGCTTCTTCCTCGGGCAGCGCACTGCGTCCGACCACCACCAGCCGCGGACGATACTTCTCGGCCAACATGCGGGTAATGTCGGCCGTAATGCCATAGGCGCCACCGGTGACCAGAAGGACTGCACCAGCGTCCAGCGTCAAGGTGGACAGGTCATGGCTGGCGAGGCCGTTGGATGCCAGGCCGATCCTCCAGCGCCCCTGCGCCGTGTATCCGACCTCGACATCCGGATCCGCACTGCGCATCTCCGTCAATACCTGCGCCGCCAGCCAGTCGGCATCCAGCCCGGGCGCGGCATCGATGCACTTGACCCGCAACGCCGGCCACTCCCGTGCGACCGACTTGGCGACGCCCAATGTACCCGCGCTGCCGACTGGAAAGGCGCGCGAGCGGCTGAGCCCGAATTGTCCGTCGAAGGACGTCACGTTGATCAGCCATCCGGCGCCAGCGCGGGCGCTGGACTTCAAGTCCGGTTCCAATACCTTCAACAATAGAAACAAGGCACGCGCATCGTTGCGTTGTTCGTCCAGCAGCGTGTCGCTCTCTTCAGCGGCGCCCATGAGGTTGATCACGATGCCGGCCGGCTCATCGGAAGCGGCCAGCAGGTCGCGTAGTTGCTGAACGGATTGAAGCGAAGAAAAATCGACTTCGTAGCGGTGTTCATCCAAGGCGCGCGTCGCCGTGCCGGGGATGAGCTGGCGCACGCAATGGCCTCGGCTCGCAAACGCCGTATGAAAGGCGGTGCAGAGACTCGACACCGCACCGATCAGCAGGATCGGAGAGCGTATCGGCAAGTCGGTTGCTGCTGCGTCGGCGTCAACCTGTGCAGCAATCGCCTGGACCACGTAGCACTGGACCGGATCGGCCTGGCTTGCAGTGTCGTTCGACTCCACCCTCTCACTGCGCGTAGAGAGTGGAGTCAGGGCTTTTTTTGAGGGGATGGCCTCCTCGTTTTCACTGCCGGGTTTATGCAATAGCCGCTCGTACCAGGCAAGAATTTCATTCAAGGTCTTGAGCCCCGACAGCTCCTCGATGACGGTTTCTTCGTCGCGTTCGCCGAGCAGGCTGTATTGATTCGTGAGGCCACTGAAGATCTCGATCCGTTTGATGGAATCGATGCCCAGGTCGGCCTCCATGTGGGCGTCGAGATCGAGCATGTCCACGGGATATCCGGTGCGTTCCGAGACCGCCCGCAATAGTTCAGCCTTGAATTCGGCAGCCGGCGCCAGGGTGGCGAGAGGGCTGCCACTGCCTTTCGTGTCGGAAACCGGTCTTTGTGACGGGGTGGCCACAGAGTTGGACAGTTCGGCATGTGTCCCGATGACTGCCAGCTGTTTCGGCAAAACGGGCGTGCGTGGTACCGTGCCGAGCATGACTGGCGACTCGTCCGGGGCTGCCTGGGCAGGCGGCAGAGGCGCCATCTGCGCTGCATTGGCTGGCACCGGCATCGGTATGATCTGCCTCGCAGGTTCCGGCACGGGCTCTAGCGGGACTCTGGTGAGGTGTACCTGGAAGTCCAGGAAATGGCGCAAGCTGCGCAGCTGCTCGCATTGCAAATCCACAAGCTGCCCGAATCCGTGCTGGATCTGGGCGAATTGGGACTCTGAGTATCGGGCATGTACGGCTTGCGGGCTGGCGCTTGCCGCCATTGCCCCCTCCCGTACTAGTGCATCTCGTTTCATGATGTTTCTCCTGTTGTGAATAGGTGAAGGGCTGATGGGTGCCGGCGGCGGTGGTTCAACCGTTGGCCGGATCGTGTGAACAGGAGGGCGCTCGGCAACCGGTGGCGCGACCTCCGCCGGCTTTGCAGTCCTTGGCGTCGGAAGTGGTGCGGTCTTTCGAGGGGGCGCATACCATGGCGCAGCCCGGCCGCCGTTGACGCGCCATACCAGTGCTCTAGGCTTGGCCTGCTTGCGCGCTTGGGCCAACACGTCGTCCACGCTGCATTCGTCGAGTCCGCGGCCGGCAAACCACGGCGCAAGGTGGACCGGGAGTCCGATCGCCAGCGCCTGTGTCAGCAGGTTCGCGAGTTGCAGCCAGCCGGAACGGCCAGGCGCGTCGATTGCCAGCGTGGTGTGTGGCCTGTCGCCCAGGATGCCGTCCACCAAACCGCTCAGCACCAGTCCGGGGCCGCATTCAATGAACACGCGTGCGCCGGCCTTGTAGAGCGCATTGATTTCATCCGTAAATCTGACCGGTTCTGCAATATGCCGCGCCAGGAGCGCGCGTAACTGGCTGCTCGCCTGCGGATAGGGCGCCGCAGTGGTATTGGAATACATCGGAACCTTAGGCGCATGGAACTTGACCTTGGCCAGTTCGGCGGCCAGCGCATCGCGCACGCCGGCCATGATGTCGCAATGAAAGGCGACGCTTACCGGCAGCTTCTTGATGCGCAGCCCGTCTTGGGCCAACACCTTCACCGCAGCGTCGATTGCCTCGGTTGCGCCGGCAATGATGGTCTGGTCCGGCGCATTCAGATTGGCGATGCTGACGCCGAGGCCATGCCGGGCGATCGCAGCCGCCACTCGTTCGCCGTCGGCATCGAGGGCCGCCATCGCACTTGCCGGCGCCGTTGCCGACAGCCGCCCGCGGACCTGGGACAGGCGCAGCAGATCGTCGCGCGTGATCGCGCCCGCCGCGCACAGTGCGACATATTCGCCGTAGCTATGACCGGCCACAAAGTCGGGGCGCAGGCCGTAGCCTGTAAGCACCTCGAAGGCGGCCATGCCGACCATACCCAAAGCGGGTTGCGCGATTTCGGTTGCGTTCAATGCCTGCTGCTGGGCCTTGCGCTCCGCATCGCTGAAGACAGGCAAAGGATAGATGAAGCTGGATAGCGGTTGACCCGGCGCTGGGCCAGGCTCTTCGCCGGGAGGGGCGGATTGCACGAAGAATTTGTGCAGCGAGGGCAGCGCCACCACGAGATCGCGCAGCATATTGATTTTCTGGGAACCCTGGCCGGGAAAGAGGAAACACACACGGCCGATGTCGTCGGTGCTTTCCCGATAGTAGAGTGACGGCGGCTGCTTGATTTCCGCGTGATCGGACAATAATTCGAGAACACGCGCGAGCTTCTGTTTGAGATCCGGGACCGAGGCGGCAATCAGCGTGAGCCGGCACGGATGTCCGCCATTCGCACGCCGGATAACATGCTGTTCGCGGTACAGGGAGTAGGCAAGCTGCGCGAGGTCGATCTGTTCCGGATGATCCAGTCCTTGCAGCAATCGCCGGACGGCGCCTTCGATCTCGGCGCGGGTCGCGCCCGCAAAGGCGAATATTTCGGCCTCGCGGGGATTCAGGTTGACCGCATCGGCGGCGCGGTAGGCGCCGGTATATTCCGCCAGCACGGTATGGAAATTGGTGCCGCCAAAGCCGAATGCACTGACGCCGCAGTTGCGCGGATGATCGCGTCCGTCGTGCAGCCTCTTCTGCGCCTC
>CAMLDH010000266.1 GCA_946478765.1 uncultured Oxalobacteraceae bacterium
TGCCGGCAGGCTTTTCGAACCGGTTGCGCTGCCTGCCCTTCTTGCGCCTCCGGCTCCCTATACGCACTACCGCGCCCCGTCGCCGCAACCGGAAACAGGATTCTTCGACTTCGATGACGCCGTAGGCGCTGCGCCACTGGACTTTTTTCCATCCTTGAATGCCTCGGCTGCTGACGTCTGCGAGCATGCGCGTCCGGCCCGGCTTTGCGCCTCATCCGCAAGCGCGATGCCGCACTGTCGATCAACGCCAGTAGATTCATCATGCGCCAAAGTTTTGTGCCCCGTCGCCAACGCGGATGCGGCAATCATCCTCGTCGAAGGCGACATCCAGCACCCAGTGCAAACTGTTTTCAATGCCCCAATGAGCGCGCCCCCGCTCGTTGAACCGGGCCGCTTTGGCCGGCAAGCTGCTGATGTAATAACGCCGCTCGGCACTGTATTCCCCCTTGTTCCTGCCGTTGACCATTTCCCGCGTCGATTCCGCCATCACCAGGCTTTGCATCCCCGTCCAGTCCTGCTTCATGTCGTATAGCCAGGCCACGTCGTCGGTCACGACGCAACGACGCGTCTCCAGACGGCCGTGCCCCTTGTCCGTGTCCACATCCTGCCAAAACGGACGATCCAGCGTTCCGGCATCGGCGGCGGCAAACCACTCCTGCAGCGCCTGGGCCAGCATCGGCTGGTTGTCTTTCAGCGCCACGATATAGTCGGCTTTCTTTTCCACAATTTTGTCGACAAGCGCGTGTTGGCATCCCATGGCGTCTATCGTGATCGTCGCCCCGTCGATTCGCAGCGCATCGAGTTGGCGGGCGCATTCCCGGCCGCGTGGGTCGCTTAGCGCTGCAAAAGCTTCCAATACGCGTGTCTTGCCTTCTTCTCCTCTTCAATATCAATCTCTCTCATGGCAATTCCCACTGTCAAATCAACAACTCCTATTGACACCGCCCCTTTGCCATAATTCAATCAGGGCGGTTGATACCACTTACGAATGCACCCCATTGTCACATTGTCAATCGCTGGTTGACTGCGTCAGTAACTAGGGCTATACTCGCGAGTTCTCGAATTTAAGCTCTCTTGGGCTTAAGCGTTCTTTGGTCTGCTTTCCGCATCCTTGTGGCGCTTCTCCCTTTTTTAGCCGAATCGAACGTGCAGTTTTCGTGCGCAATATCCAGTTTCAGTTTAGTCCCCGGGCAGCCGCATTTTCGGGTTTGTTATGGGTTTGTAGTGTTAATGTTGTAATAATTTGTTGGATTTAGACCGATGCCAACCATCAATCAACTGATTCGCCAGCCACGCGTCTCTGCCGTGACCAAGAGCAAATCGCCGGCGCTGGAAAACAGCCCGCAAAAACGCGGCGTATGCACCCGTGTTTATACGACAACCCCAAAGAAGCCGAACTCGGCTTTGCGTAAGGTTGCCAAAGTACGTCTGACCAATGGTTTCGAAGTGATTTCGTACATCGGCGGTGAAGGGCACAACCTGCAAGAGCATAGTGTTGTGCTGTTGCGTGGCGGTCGTGTAAAAGATTTGCCGGGTGTGCGTTACCACATGGTGCGCGGCGCGTTGGATACCCAAGGCGTGAAAGATCGTAAGCAAGCGCGTTCGAAGTACGGCGCGAAGCGTGCGAAAGCTGCCAAGAAGTAATCAAGTTTTCCGCAGTGGTAAGTGGAATGAGAGTCGGTCCCCAATGGGCCGAGTAAGTGGGTGATTATGATGATTGCCCGTGGGTGCGCAAAAAACAAGTCGCGCGCTCAGCTGAAGATTGAAAGGAATCGAAATGCCACGTCGTCGTGAAGTCCCCAAGCGGGAAATTCTGCCAGATCCAAAATTCGGCAATGTTGATGTCGCTAAATTCGTCAACGTCTTGATGCTGTCCGGTAAAAAATCGGTCGCCGAAAACATTATCTACGGTGCGTTTGAGCATATTCAAACCAAATCCGGCAAAGATCCGCTGGAAGTGTTTGCTGCCGCGATCAGTAATTGCAAGCCGATGGTTGAGGTGAAATCCCGTCGCGTCGGTGGCGCGAACTACCAGGTGCCGGTTGAGGTGCGTCCAGTCCGTCGTATGGCGTTGTCGATGCGTTGGCTGCGTGAGGCGGCTAACAAACGCAGCGAAAAATCGATGCCGCAACGCTTGGGTGGCGAGCTAATGGAAGCCGCTGAAGGTCGCGGCGGTGCGATGAAAAAGCGCGATGAGGTGCACCGCATGGCAGAGGCGAACAAGGCGTTCTCGCACTTCCGCTTCTAATAATTGGATGGTGGGCCCCTTGCGCATGCAAGGGGTACTGTCTCGTGTAAATCATGCCAAACCGGGCGCATCTCTTTGTTAAAAGTGGCGCTCGGTTTAGTTCATTAAAAAGACTTAGGATTCAATATGGCTCGCAAGACCCCCATTGAGCGCTACCGCAACATTGGTATTTCCGCTCACATCGATGCCGGCAAGACCACTACCACCGAACGCATTCTGTATTACACAGGCGTGAACCACAAGATCGGTGAAGTGCATGATGGCGCGGCCACCATGGACTGGATGGAGCAAGAGCAAGAGCGCGGCATCACGATTACGTCCGCTGCGACGACTTGCTTCTGGAAAGGCATGGCCAACAATTTCCCTGAGCATCACATCAACATCATTGATACCCCGGGTCACGTCGACTTCACGATTGAAGTTGAACGCTCGATGCGCGTGCTGGACGGCGCGTGCATGGTGTATTGCGCAGTGGGTGGCGTGCAGCCGCAGTCGGAAACCGTGTGGCGCCAAGCCAACAAGTATAAAGTGCCGCGTCTGGCGTTCGTCAATAAGATGGACCGCACCGGTGCGAATTTCTTCAAGGTGTACGAGCAGATGCGTACCCGCCTGAAGGCCAATCCGATTCCAATGCAAGTACCTATCGGTGCCGAAGAAAATTTTCAGGGCGTGATTGATCTCGTCAAGATGAAAGCCATCTTCTGGGACGAAGCATCGCAAGGCATGAAATTCGACTATCGCGATATTCCTGAGGATCTCGCTGCTACCGCACAAGAGTGGCGTGAAAAGATGGTCGAAGCGGCTGCGGAAGCGACTGAAGAGTTGATGAACAAGTACCTCGAAGAAGGCGACTTGACTGAGGCTGAAATCAAGGCAGCCATTCGCCAGCGTACGATCGCCGGTGAAATCGTGCCGATGATGTGCGGTACCGCGTTCAAGAACAAGGGCGTGCAAGCCATGCTCGACGGCGTGATCGAATACCTGCCGGCGCCGACCGACATCCCGCCGGTCAAGGGTCTGGATGAAAACGATGAGCCGATCGAGCGTAAAGCTGAAGACAGCGAGAAGTTTTCTGCATTGGCGTTCAAAATCATGACCGATCCCTTCGTTGGTCAGCTGATTTTCTTCCGTGTTTATTCCGGTACCGTTAATTCCGGCGATACCGTTTATAACCCAGTTAAAGGCAAGAAAGAGCGTCTCGGTCGTATTCTGCAGATGCACGCCAACCAGCGCGAAGAAATCAAGGAAGTGCGCGCGGGCGATATCGCTGCTGCCGTCGGTTTGAAAGAGGCGACGACGGGTGAAACGCTATGTGATCCGAGCGCAATTATCACACTCGAACGCATGGTGTTCCCGGAGCCGGTGATTTCGCAAGCGGTTGAGCCGAAGACCAAGCAAGACCAGGAAAAAATGGGCTTGGCACTGAACCGTCTGGCACAGGAAGATCCATCGTTCCGCGTGCGTACCGATGAGGAATCCGGTCAGACGATTATTGCCGGTATGGGCGAATTACACCTCGAAATTATCGTTGATCGTATGCGTCGTGAGTTCAACGTCGAAGCTACAGTCGGCAAGCCGCAGGTGGCATATCGTGAAACGATTCGCAAGACCTGCGAAGAAATCGAAGGCAAATTCGTCAAGCAGTCCGGCGGTCGTGGTCAATACGGTCACGTTGTGTTGAAGATCGAGCCACAAGAGCCCGGCAAAGGCTTTGAATTCGTAGACGCGATCAAGGGCGGCACGGTTCCTCGTGAGTATATTCCTGCAGTAGAAAAAGGTGTTCGCGAGACGCTGACTTCGGGTGTGATGGCCGGTTATCCAGTGGTTGACGTTAAAGTCACGTTGTTCTTCGGTTCCTACCACGACGTTGACTCGAATGAAAATGCGTTTCGCATGGCTGCGTCGATGGCATTCAAGGATGGCTGCCGCAAGGCCAGCCCGGTTATCCTCGAGCCGATGATGGCGGTTGAAGTTGAAACGCCGGAAGACTACGCCGGTACTGTGATGGGCGACTTGTCGTCACGTCGCGGTATGGTGCAGGGCATGGATGAAATTGCCGGCGGTGGCGGCAAGATCATTAAAGCTGAAGTGCCTCTGTCCGAGATGTTTGGTTACTCGACATCGTTGCGTTCTGCAACCCAAGGTCGTGCAACTTATTCGATGGAATTTAAGCACTACGCTGAAGCGCCGAAGAACGTGACTGAAGCGATCGTCAGCGCGAAGAGCAAGTAATTGCAGGTATTGCGGGACAGAGTCATGCATCGCGTACTCTGTCCCCAACAAATTTTCTGAATGTATAGATAAATCGTTCTTTTTGAAGGAAGAATAAAATGGCAAAAAGCAAGTTTGAGCGGACAAAGCCGCACGTGAATGTGGGCACGATTGGACACGTCGATCATGGCAAGACCACGCTGACCGCCGCCATCGCGACCGTGCTGTCGAAAAAATTCGGCGGCGAAGCCAAGGCCTACGACCAGATTGACGCAGCGCCGGAAGAAAAAGCGCGCGGCATCACCATCAACACCGCCCACGTCGAATACGAAACCGCCAACCGCCACTACGCCCACGTCGACTGCCCCGGCCACGCCGATTATGTCAAAAACATGATCACCGGCGCCGCCCAGATGGATGGCGCGATCCTGGTCTGCTCCGCCGCCGACGGCCCGATGCCGCAAACCCGCGAGCACATCCTGCTGGCGCGTCAGGTCGGTGTGCCGTACATCATCGTGTTCCTCAACAAGTGCGACATGGTCGACGACGCCGAATTGCTCGAGCTGGTCGAAATGGAAGTGCGCGAACTGCTCACCAAGTACGAATTCCCCGGCGACGACCTGCCCATCATCCAGGGGTCCGCGAAACTGGCGCTCGAGGGCGACACCGGTCCGCTGGGCGAGCAAGCCATCATGAAGCTGGCCGAGGCGCTCGACAGCTACATCCCGACGCCGGAGCGCGCCGTCGATGGCGCCTTCCTGTTGCCGGTTGAGGACGTGTTCTCGATCTCCGGCCGCGGCACCGTGGTGACCGGCCGCGTCGAGCGCGGCATCGTCAAGGTGGGCGAGGAGCTGGAAATCGTCGGCATCCGCGATACCCAGAAGACGACCTGCACCGGCGTGGAAATGTTCCGGAAGCTCTTGGATCAGGGGCAGGCGGGCGACAACGTCGGCGTGCTGCTGCGCGGCACCAAGCGGGAAGATGTCGAGCGCGGCCAGGTCTTGGCCAAGCCGGGATCGATCAAGCCGCACAAGCATTTCACTGGCGAGATCTATGTGTTGAGCAAGGATGAAGGTGGTCGTCACACCCCATTCTTCAACAACTATCGTCCGCAGTTTTACTTCCGGACGACGGACGTGACGGGCTCGATCGAGTTGCCGAAGGACAAAGAGATGGTTATGCCGGGTGACAACGTATCGATCACGGTGATGTTGATCAACCCGATTGCGATGGAAGAAGGCTTGCGCTT
>CAMLDH010000267.1 GCA_946478765.1 uncultured Oxalobacteraceae bacterium
GAGGAGCGCCGTGTGGCGAGCCACACAAGCGACGAGCAACGCTGCAATGCGCCCCAAAGCGGCCCGCGACACCCGTACACTGATACGAAAACCGCTCTATATGCAAAGGGAGTAGGCAGCGCGGCAAAAGTTCGATCGGCGCATCCGCCCGATTTCGGCGGTCCTCTGTATCATGAGGTCATCACGGATTTATCCGGACAAAGATCATCGAGCCAATTCCTTATGGACACTTTGCACGCCGGTCTCGCGGCCACTCGCGCCCGCATCCAGCTTTTGCGGCAAGCGATGCAACGCAACAATATCGACGCTTGCGTTATCCCTTCCGCCGATCCGCATCTATCCGAATATTTGCCGGCGCGCTGGCAAGGGCGCGAATGGCTGTCCGGCTTTACCGGGTCGGTCGGCACCCTGATCGTCACCGCCGAGTTTGCCGGTTTGTGGGTCGATGGCCGCTACTGGTCGCAGGCGGAAACGCAACTGGCCGGCAGCGACATTACCTTGATGAAAATCCCGGTAGGAAACAGCCTGTTGCATATCGATTGGCTGGCCTGCAATCTGGCGGCGGGGCTGACCGTTGCGGTCGATGGCGCGGTGCTCGGACTGGCCGGCGCGCGCTTGCTGGAGCAGGCGCTGCGTGCGCGCGGCGTGACCTTGCGCACCGACTGCGATTTGCTGAACGAAATCTGGCTCGACCGGCCGGCGCTGCCGACCGCGCCGGTGGTTGAACACGCTGCGCCGCACGCGACCATGGCGCGCGCCGACAAGCTGGCGGTGCTGCGCGACGCGATGCGCAGCCACGGCGCCGACTGGCATTTCATTTCAACGCTGGACGATATCGCCTACCTGTTCAACCTGCGCGGCGCCGATGTCAACTACAACCCGATTTTTGTCGCGCATGCGCTGGTCGGGCGGCAGCGCGCGACGCTGTTCGTGGCCGAAGGCAAAGTGCCGGATGCGCTGCGCGCCACGCTGGCGGCCGACGGCGTCGAGATCGCGCCGTATGCGCAGGCCGCCGCCGCATTGGCGGCGCTGGCGGACGGCACGCTGTTGATCGATCCGCGCCGCATCACGCTCGGCTTGCGCGAGGCGATTCCCGCTGCGATCAAGGTGGTCGAAGCGATTAATCCGACCACGTTTGCCAAGTCGCGCAAGAGCGACGCCGAAGCGGCGCATGTGCGCGCGGCGATGGAACAGGACGGCGCTGCGCTGTGCGAATTCTTTGCATGGCTGGAGCAGGCACTCGGCCACGAGACCGTTACCGAGCTGACCATCGATGAACGCATCACCGCCGCCCGCACCCGCCGCCCCGGCTTCGTCAGTTGCAGCTTCGGCACGATTGCCGGCTTCAATGCCAATGGCGCGATGCCGCATTACCATGCGACGCTGCAGGCGCATGCCACGATCGAAGGCGACGGCTTGCTGCTGATCGACTCCGGCGCGCAATATCTGGGCGGCACTACCGACATCACGCGTGTGGCACCGATCGGCCAGCCGTCGGCCGCGCAAAAGCGCGACTTCACGCTGGTATTGAAAGGCATGATCGCGCTGTCCGCCACCCGCTTCCCGCGCGGCATCAAATCGCCGATGCTGGACGCCATCGCGCGCGCGCCGATCTGGGCCGCCGGCATCGACTACGGGCACGGCACCGGCCACGGCGTCGGCTATTTTCTGAACGTGCATGAAGGACCGCAGGTGATTTCCGCCACCGCGATGCCGGAGCCGCACACCGCGATGGAGCCGGGCATGATCACGTCGATCGAGCCCGGCATTTATCGTCCCGGCGAATGGGGCGTGCGCATCGAAAACCTGGTGTTGAACCGGAGCGCGGAGACGACGGCGTTCGGCGAATATCTGCGGTTCGAAACGCTGACCCTGTGCCCGATCGACACCCGCTGCATCGACCTGCCCTTGATGCGTGCCGACGAAATCGCGTGGCTCAACAGCTACCACGCGACAGTGCGGGCACGCTTGGCGCCGCATGTGACGGGCGATGCCGGGGCGTGGCTGGAAAGGCGCACGCACGCCCTGTGATCGCCGGATAAATTTATTGCTAGGCTGCAATGCACCGCAGCGGATTTTCATGCGAAGATGCAATAGCATTCTTCTCATGAAAGGGTAAGCAAACATGCCGTCGTATGAGTGGCTAGCCGCCTATTGGTCCGGCTCGGCGATGACCACCAATATCATCATTTTCCTTAATCTGCTTGGCGCGCTGCTGCTTGGCCTGATGGTCGGCTATGAGCGCTCGTATCATGGACGTGCCGCCGGCATGCGCACCTACGGCCTGGTGTGCATGGCGTCCGCTGCGCTCATCGTCATCACCGGTTATCCCAGCCACTGGTACGGCGGACATGTGACCGCCATCGTCGGCGCCGACCCCACCCGCGTCATCCAGGGCATCGTGACCGGCATTGGCTTTCTCGGCGCCGGCGTCATCATGCGCGAAGGTTTCAACATCAGCGGGTTGACCACGGCCGCATCGATCTGGGCCGCGTCGGCGATCGGGATTCTGATCGGGGTCGGGTTTTATGGGGCGGGGATGGCGCTTGCGATCTTGTCTACCACCTGCATGGTGTGGATGTCGAAACTGGAGGCATGGCTACCGTCGCGTCATGCGGTGGCGATTGTATTGCGCTTCAAGAAGGATTTCGAGCCGCGCGAGGAGGTGCTGCGCCGGCTCGCGCTGGAGCGCGGCTATCAGATCGCGTGGGGCTCGATGGCGATTTCATCCGAAGACGGCCGGCTCGAATGGCGCTTTGTCGCGGTGGCGCTTAGCAAGACCAGCGGATCGACGATCTCCGAACTGGCGCACGAACTGACGGCATTTGATGGCGTGGATCACTTCAACTTGTCGCACGCCAGAAATTGATTATTTCCCGAGCTGTCATTCATCATTGCCATGCGCAGCGTTCCAGGCATCGACATGCCATTTCCAGTCGAGGTGGCCGCCCACATTGCCGTCCTGCTTCAGACCTTCGACGGGACCGTGAAACACCGCAAACATCAGCGCGCCTTCCGGGCTCACCGGCTGATGCACGGCGCCATCGTTTTCCAGCAGGTAGCAGCCGGCCGTGAAGCGGATATGCGGTTCGTCATGGTAATGAAAGCCGCCCTCAAGGATATAGCCCTCGACCGCGCCGGCATGGCGATGCATGGGCGCCTTGACGCCCGGATCAAACTTGATCAACAGTGAAAAACGGCCGCTTTTCGGATCTGCATTCATCAGCTTGAAGTAGGCGCCGCGCATGGCCCATGGCACCCATGTCATTTCCTTCGCATCGCAGGTGACGAGGGTGCCGGCCTGACCCGGCGTCTGGTTCTGTAGTGTATTCATTCTCCTATTTTCTCATGACTGGATTGCGGATAAAAAAGCCGGTGCGCGATTTCGGCGGAACACCGCTCGCCGAACCGGGTCAAATCGATCACGGAGCGCTTTGTATCAAGAAAGGGCAGCCGCATCAACAAACCGGGTGCCGTTGGGAAAATTCATGAAATTGCGCGATCCAGCAGTATGGATATGGGGCGATGCACTGGAATTACTGGAGCGCGCCGACAGACTGCACCGACAATTCTTTCAACCAGGACATCATCGCAATCCATGCCCGACATGGGAGCCGCCGGTTGACATGTTCGAGACTGAACGCGAGTTGGTGGTTCTCGTGGCATTGCCCGGGGTGACGGCAGCGCAGCTGGAAGTGACCGTCGATGGCGCCGTGGTGATTGTGCGCGGTCAGCGTGCGATGCCGGCCAGCTGCAGGAGTGCAACGATACACCGTCTCGAAATTCCTTACGGCCGATTTGAGCGGCGCATTGAATTACCTGCGGGACAATTTCAAGCCGGACAGCAGATGCTGAAGGATGGCTGTCTCATGTTAACCTTGAACAAGCTCGGATGAGCGCCAAGCGTACTCTCATCATGGATGCGGAATCGGAATCACGCTACCAGCCCGAACCTCGGAGTGAAAATGATGCGGTGATACAGGCGACTCAACCGTCTGTCGGCGCGCGCAGACCGGCGGCGCTGCCGGACGATGCGTTGATCATTATCCCGTTGCGCAACCTGGTATTGTTTCCCGGACTGGTGGCGCCGATCAATATCGGACGCGAGCGCACCATCGCCGCCGCGCAAGAGGCGACGCGCGCGGAGCGGCAGGTGGGCGTGGTCCTGCAACGCGACGCCGGGACGGAGTCGCCGCAGCCGGGGCAGTTGCATCAGATCGGCACGGTGGCCAGTATCCTGCGCTATGTCACCCAGAACAATGGGCATTACATCGTATGCCAGGGCCATCAACGCTTTCGCATCATTGAATTTCTCGACGGCTATCCATTCCTTGCGGCGCGCGTGCAGTTCTTGCCGGAAGCCGATGAACAAACAGCGGAAATTCAGGCGCGCCTGTTGCAGCTCAAGGAACGTTCGACCGAGATTCTCGGCCTGTTGCCGCAAGTGCCTGCGGAACTGGCGACCGCCGCGCAAAGCATCACATCGGCATCGGCCTATGCCGATTTCGTGGCCGGTCTGATGGATCTGACGCCGCAGGAAAAGCAGGACATCCTGGAAACGCTCGATCTGCCGGAGCGGCTCGACAAGGTATTGAGTTTTCTGGTGCATCGCATCGAAGTATTGCGCTTGTCGCAGCAGATCAACCAGCAAACCAAGGAGCGCATGGATGAGCGGCAGCGCGAATTTTTATTGCGCGAGCAATTGAAGACGATCCAGAACGAACTGGGTGAGACCGACGGCAACAATGCCGAGCTGGCGGACCTGGCCGATGCGATTGCCCGGGCGAACATGCCGCCGGACATCGAGACGCACGCGATCAGGGAATTGAAGCGGCTCGAAAAGATGGCGGAAGCGGCGGTCGAATATTCGATGCTGCGCACTTATCTCGAATGGCTGACCGAGTTGCCCTGGTCGGTCATGACCGAAGACAAGATCTATTTGCCGGAAGCCAGCCGCATCCTCGATGAAGACCACTTCGGCCTGGAAAAGGTCAAGCGGCGCATTCTCGAATATCTCGCGGTACGCAAACTCAACCCGCAAGGCAAGAGTCCGATCCTGTGCTTTGTCGGCCCGCCCGGCGTCGGCAAAACCTCGCTCGGGCAAAGCATCGCGCGCGCGACCGGCCGCAAGTTCGTGCGCGTGAGCCTGGGCGGCGTGCATGACGAAGCGGAAATCCGCGGTCACCGCCGCACCTATGTCGGCGCATTGCCGGGCAATATCATCCAGGCGCTCCGCAAGGCCGGCGCGCGCAATTGCGTGATGATGCTCGATGAAGTCGACAAGCTCGGCGCCGGCTTTCACGGCGACCCGGCCGCTGCCTTGCTGGAAGTACTGGACCCGGAGCAGAACGCGACTTTCCGCGACAATTATCTCGGTGTGCCGTTCGATCTGTCGAAGGTCTTGTTCATCTGTACCGCCAACATGCTCGACACGGTGCCCGGCCCGCTGCGCGACCGCATGGAAGTCATTTCGCTGCCCGGCTATACCGAAGAGGAAAAGGAACAGATTGCGCAGCGCTATCTGTTGCAGCGGCAGCGCGAAGCCAATGGGCTGAGGTCCGACCAATGCACGATCAGCGCCGACGCGGTGCGCGTCATCATCCACGACTACACGCGGGAAGCGGGCGTGCGCAATCTGGAGCGCGAGATCGGCAGCGTATTTCGTTCTGCCGCG
>CAMLDH010000268.1 GCA_946478765.1 uncultured Oxalobacteraceae bacterium
CGCCACCAGTTCCCCCAGCCACCAGGCGCCCGCAATCGATGCGTCATATTTGCCGACATGATTAATCACGTCGGAAAGAAAATTCTCGAAATTTTCGTTGAATGGAACCTGCACAATGTTGAGCCGTGCACCGGTGGCCGCCTCGAATTCCCCCTTCAACTCCGGGATGGACAGGGAAATGACGCCGTCCGACATAATCACCGTTACGCTCTGGCCGGCAAAGAGACAAGCGCCGGGCTTGCAGGGGTATGCCACTTTGGGCGGCGCCATATCGCCCGTCTTGACCACGGTAACTGCACCGCCGCGCTTTGCCTTGACCGGCTCGGACGCCGCGCTCCAGGATTCCGATGCAGCACGCCCCGCAGGCAAGAACATCAGCAGTCCGCAAAGCAAGAAAACGCCTCTGATGATGACGTTGCGCAACGCCGACGCAAATGGCTCTTCAGGCGGCATTCGAACCATTCGGAATGAACACATGCATCCACTCCTATGGTGCCGTTGATTACCGCTTTATTGGATTAAACATTGAAGCGCGAGTTCCTGTTCGCGCGGCATTTCTCTTTAAAACCGACGGGCGGCTTTTTAAGTAACCGAGCAAAATTAATTGTGATTTCCACGCGATATCTTTTGCGTGAATACTTAAGGTTATGCAAAATTATTTGTGTTGCGATCAAGCGGGAAAGGAGAGGGTGCGCTTGCGCACCAATGCTGCGACGGACGTATTGGTGCGCAAGCGCACCCTACTCCTTTCCATTTTTCTGCTTTTGTCGATACATTTTGTCGATACACATTCACCCTTGATTTTGCGTCAGTATTTAGTACAAGCGCCGCGATCCAATAAACTTTTTTGCTGAAGTGTGCAACGCAAAACGTAGGCTTCATCCAGGAAAAATTTCATGCGCCTGCTCAATTTAGAAGCGCCACAAGGTTCATCAACAGCAGCAGCACATAGGGGAAGGCCACGGTCGGCTTCATTGCGCTCGCAGCATACTCGCGCAACAGCCCAGGCAAGCCGGGGCGGCCGGACAACCAGTCGGAGTGGAGTTGGAACGCCGTGCCTTCGGTTTGTGCGCCCTGCCTGCTCAATGATTCCACCTGCAAAATCCGGGTTCCCAGGCGTGACTGACTGGTTCTGAGGATAGCCTCCTGCATCCACAGTATCAACATCATCGCGATCGTCAGAATCTCGTATAACGCCAGCGATAATCCGGCGGCACACAGCACGACGGCCGTCAGCTTGACGTACTGTGCGCTCTTCTCGTATTGCTCATAATTATTTTGCAGGGTGAGCCACTCCTGGCTCAAGGCTGACGATTCTTTCGATGGCATTGTTGTTCTTTCGGTCTCGGGTTAGCGCTGGACGCGTGGACGCAATTTCAGTCAAGCAAGTTGGCGGCATTGTATCGACCCTGCCCGGTGCAGTCGAGCAACGGCGCCATGAATGCCCGGCAAAAAAGGAAAGCGCGGAACCGAAATACGCGCCGGCGCTTGCGGCGCAAGCAACGCCACGCTGTATCAGCGTTCGGCGCGATACAGCGCCAGTCCCTTGGCCGCTCGCGCGCGAATCGCTTTCGACACCAGCGGCGTCCAGCCCAGCAGCAGTCCCTTGATACCCAGCGCCTGGCGCGACCAGCGCCACAAATCGAAGTAGTCGTGATGACGCACGATTTTCCCGTTACTGAATTCGAAGTTGGCGCGAATGTCGTTGACGACGGTGCGTCTGGTTTTTGAAAACGTATAGGATGCGACCCAGTGCGCGTCACCGGTTTTGTCGTTCGCCTGAACGCCATCGAACACCACTGAAAAATCCTTCGCGTGGCTCGTCAGCATGCGCCACATGTCGCCCGCTTCCGCACCATGCAATCCTGGAAAAACCGGATCCGAAAAGTGGATCTCCGGCGCATAACAAGCAACCATCGCCTCCGCATCGCCGCGCTGAAATGCGCTGTAGAACGTTTCGATCAGACGAGCATTCGGGTGCATCGCGACTCCTGAGTGTTATGTGAGAATTGCATTCTGCCTATTAGGACTTGCGGTCTTGCGTGGTGCGCGTTACGGCTCAAGTTAAAAAATTTATTGTCGAGAAGTGATCCAGGTATGAACATCTTCGCGGATGAGCACATCCCTTGCGACATCGAGCACGTATCTGAATCCCTGAAATAAATAATCGTCTGCCGGCTGACAGCCGCGATCACGAGCACCGTGGATTTCGAACGGCGCCGCTCCAGACAATGGACAATTTTGAAGAAGTTGTTGCCGGGTAGACTGCAATAAGTGTGGTGCTGGCTGCATGCTTGCTCCCCTTGAAAACAAAAAATGAAGGCTGCTGGGGGCTCACGATAACAGTGTCCGGCGCTCAGGAAAATAGTGTGAAAGGAAAAATAAATAAAAATATTTCTCTTCTTTTTACGCTGTGAAACGGAAGAATTTTATGACGTCTGCATGACACGCGAAAAGAGAATGAAACAATCATTTAAATTCAGCATGTTATTCGCGAAATTGAATTTAAAACATTACATCGAAGGTCGCATCATATGCGCGGTTACGGTGCGACATTGATTGCGGCGGCATTATTTTTTCAATAAAAAATGGGTGCAATAACAACAGACACTGGCATGTAAAAGAGCGTCAAGTTAAACGCCAACCTTGTGCGCACCGTCTTCAAATTTGAATCTTGCTTCTGCATTTTTGTGTAACTTTCCGGGATTTGGTGTGTCTGACCGAAAATCAGAAACTGTGGGCGAGACCTACGCCGTAGAGGTTCGCCGAACTGTCAACGAAGTCCTTGCGCGCAAGGTCGGCATACAAGCTGGTTCGCTTGGAAAGTGGATAAAGGACGCCGGCCGACAAAATCTTCTCGGCCTTGACGCCGTTGACGTCCACCTGCCCCCAACCGGCGCGCAGCGTCGTCGTGCGCAATCGGTAGCTAACGCCAGCGGTGATCGTCTTGGCCTTGGAAGAGCCTGCTTCGCTTTCGTCGTACACACCCATGACGTCAACATCGGCGAACATCACCTTCAAGCCGAGAACGTTGTCAGTGCTGCCTGCACTGTTACGTCCGCGTCCAATCATGGCCACCATCGACTTCCCGGCGTAAGTCAGTGATCCGGCGAGCGGCCTGTTGTTGTCGCCCGGAGCAGTTTCCGGCGATCCGCTCAGGTGCAATGTGACGCCACGGAAGGTCGGGGAGTCGTAGAAAATGCCATTGTTCAGGCGACCGAATTCCGGGCCTCCACTGTTCGCATGTGGATCAGATGGATAATTGTAGCCCCACAAATCCCAGGCGGGCGACGCAAGACGATCAAAATTGAGCCAGGGATCGAACTGATAGGTGTACTTGTAAATGGCATCGAAACGCCGCCCCATCTGGATCGAGCCGAAGTTGCCCTTTAATCCTACCGTCGCCTCGTCGTGCCAGAACGGCTTGCCGATCAGCTCGGTTGTGCCAGTGTCGGGTTCGAAGCGAGTACTGAGTCTGAACGTTGCGGACAGACCGCCACCGAGATCTTCCGTACCGCTGAAGGCGAGGTTGCTAGGCTGAATCGATCTCACATTCCAGGCTTTATTGGCGTCTCGATAGACCCCAATGTCAATCAGTCCGGAGATGGTGACGCTCGATTGCGCCTGCGCCGCGCCCGCCACGAATAGCGTCGCCAATGGTATTGCCGCCCACTTTTTGTTCAATTTTGTTTTCATGTTGCCTCTCTCTTTTACTTTGCTATCGCGCCGTGAGGACAGATAGTGGCACTTCTTTGCTCAACTTCCAGAATCCAAGAGTTTTTTGCTGTCCAGCACTGGCTTCCTGAATGAGGAGGTAGGGCTCATTTGTAATATGGAGCTTGCTAGTGAAGGTACGCGCATTCGTCAACACCTTCTCTCCCTGGAACGATTCGAGCGCCTCTTTCACCTTCTGCGCATCAAAGCTCTTTGCCTTGGTCACTGCGCGCGCCCAAAGATCAATGGCAACATATCCACCAATCGCCGTATGCTGATAGGGGGCTACTCCAAACATACGCTTGTAGTTCTTCGAGAAAGCGTTGACCGCCGGGCGAGGATCATCGCCACGAACCGATCCTTGTACGGCGATAAAAACGTTGGACACACCCGGCACCGCGTCATGCCAGAACGTTCCGTCAAGTGCATCATTTGCCAAGATGGGCATGTCTAAACCCGCTGCCCGCAGCTGACGAATCGCCGTTGCCGCACCAGGAACATACGAACAAAGCGCAACGGCATCCGGCGGTGTCGGAAGTGATTTAATCCGAGTGATCTGGGAGGCGATCGAAGGATCGGCATTCTTGAACGTGTCGCTACCGACTGGCTTTGCATCGGCATACTGTCCGAAGATCCAGTCAAATCCACGACATGTGGCCTTGTCATAGTCAATCGTCGTATCCAAAAGCAAGTATGGACGCCGTACCTTCAAGATGTTATAGGCCCATTCCCCGAGCGTGGCAGCAACTGCAACCGCGTTGCTGGGGGCTGCATTGAAGGAAAGCGGTCCTACGCCCTGCAGTCCGGCCTTTACGTCCTCGGCTGCTGCAAAGAACGAGATCGTGCCGGCTCTCTCTGCGGCAAGCGCAATCGGAGCGCCCAGGTTGTAATCGCCACTGACCATCAACATGACTACACCATCGTCTAGCAATGCCTGGCCGGCCTTGACACCCTCGGCCCGGTCCGTCTTCGTATCTCGCCTGAGCGTTTCGATCTTGCGGCCTAACAATCCGCCGGCGCGGTTCAACTCCTCCACTTTCAGCATGGCACCGCGATAGGCATGCTCGTCGTAAACTTGCATCCACCCCGATTGGGCCATTGCGAAACCAATCTTGATTGGCTCCTCCGCCCTTGCGACCGAACTCCCAAACACGAACGGTACCCATAGCGCGAAAAGCGCGAGGATACGTCTGAGTTGGCGATTCATTTCTCAACCTTTCATGGTCTTGAAGAACAATCCCTGGCGGCAAACAATCAAGACCGCTTCAGGACGAGGCGGCGCGCAACGCCGGACATGATCCCCTGCGGTCGATAAATCAGGAGGCAGCAGATGAGTATTGCGATTATGAGCTCTTGTGTACCGTGAGGTATGTGCAAACTCAACGATCCAATGCTTACGCCGCGCTCGAAGACAAGAAGGATTTGCTTCGCGACGGTGAAGAAGATCGTCCCCAGAACCGCACCTTCCAGTGACTGCATTCCTCCCATCACCAACATCGCCAGCGCCACAAAGGTCGCATCGATAAAGTAGGCGTCGGGGCTGACGACTCCCACGAATGATGCGTGCAAGGACCCGGCGACGGCAACCACGGCTGCGCTCAGGACAAATGCAATCAGGCGGACGCGGTAGGGACTGATGCCGATGGCAATCGCGGCGACTTCGTCTTCACGTGTCGCGCGCAACATGACTCCCTGCCGTGATCCGTCGAAAGTCCCGGCTACGATGATGCTTGCCATGGCAGTCAACGCGGTCGCCCCAAGGGACGCGAAACCCGAAACGCCAATCAGTGACGCCGTTCCACCGGTCCCATCGGTCCAGTTGGAAGTCAATACGTAGACGATCGCCACGAATGCGAAACTTGCAATCGAGGCGGACACGCCGGCAAGACGCATCAGTACG